>NZ_BAAILO010000060.1:9621-82523 GCF_054589115.1 Cupriavidus sp. 8B
GAGGACCGCCGTGCGCCTATTGCTGGTGGAAGACGAGATTGAACTGGCGCGCTGGGTGGCGCGCGCCCTGGAGCAGGGCGGCTTCGTCATCGAGCACGTGGCCGACGGCCTGCAGGCCGAAGCGCGGCTGATGGCCGAGGAATACGACGTGGTGGTGCTGGACCTGCGCCTGCCCGGCAAGGACGGCCTGGCCGTGCTCAAGTCCATGCGCGGGCGCGACGACCGCACCCCGGTGCTGATCCTGACCGCGCAGGACACGCTCGACGAGCGCGTGCGCGGCCTCAACCTCGGCGCGGACGATTACCTGCCCAAGCCCTTTGCCATTGCCGAGCTGGAAGCGCGCATCCTGGCGCTGATCCGGCGCAGCCGCGGCCGCGCCCATCCGCGCCTGCAGTGCGGCACGCTGGTGTTCGACGGCGAAACGCGCAGCTTTACGCTCGAAGGTGCGCCGCTCGCGCTGACCCCGCGTGAATCGACCCTGCTGGGTGCGCTGCTGGCCAAGAGCGGCCAGCCGCTGACCAAGGCGCAACTGCTCGACAAGGTGTTCTCGCTCGATGCCGACGTCAGCCCCGATGCCATCGAAGTGCTGGTCTACCGGCTGCGCAAGAAGCTCTCGGGCCATGGCGTGACCATCGTCACGCTGCGCGGCTTCGGCTACCTGCTGGAACCGGAAGGACAGCCCTGATGCTGCGCCGCCTGCCCCGGCACTGGCTGCGGCGCTGGCTGCAGGGCAGCCTGCGCCGCCAGTTGCTGCTGCTGCTGGTGCCCGCGCTGGCGGCCATGATGGCGCTCGACACGTGGCTGACCTACGGCACGCTGCGCGACGCCGCCAACGCCGCCTACGACCGCTCGCTGTACGGCTCGGTGCGCGCCATCGACAATGCCATCGGCATGGCCGGCGAAAGCGTGCAGATCGCGCTGCCGGACGCCGCCATGGAGATGTTCGAGACCGCGGCGCAGACCCATGTCTTCTACCGCGTTTCGCTGGAGCGCAACGGCAAGATCGAAACCGTCACCGGCTACGACGACCTGCCGCTGCCCAAGGGAGAGATCGCCAGCAACCAGCCGCGCTTCTACGACGCCGACTATCGCGGCGACCCGGTGCGCATCGCCGTGCTGGCGCACCCGGTGTATCGCCCCAACGCGCACATGCGCGTGATCGTGCAGGTGGCCGAAACCGCCGAGCCGCGCTTTGCGCTGATCGCCACCGTGTGGCGCGGCGCGCTGGCGCGCGATGTGCTGCTGATCCTGATCAGCGCGGGGATCCTGGTGGGCGGCATCACCTACGTGCTGCGCCCGCTCGCGCGCGTGCGCGACGATGTGCAGGCGCGCTCCGCCGACGACCTCACGCCGCTGGCCTTCGACCATGTGCCGATGGAAGTCCGCCCGCTGGTCGATGCGGTCAACCTGCACGTTTCGCGCTCCGCCACCATGACGCAGGCCCAGGCGCAATTCATCGCCGACGCCGCGCACCAGCTGCGCACGCCGCTGGCCATTCTCAAGACGCAAGCCGAATTCGCCCAGCGGCAGCTCTGCGCCGGCACCGACCCGGCGCGCGCGCGCGATGCCGCAGAGGAAGCGGTCGGCGGCATCGTCACGCAGCTGGAGCAGGCCGCGCGCCTGACCAACCAGCTGCTGGCGCTGGCGCGGGTACGGCAACACCCGGGCAGCGACGCGCCAGGCGACGCCGAACCGCTGGAGCTGATCGACGCCGTGGCCGTGGCCGAGCAGGTGGCGCTGGACTACCTGCCGCTGGCGCGCGGCAAGCAGCAGGATTTTGGCTGGGAGCGGCCGCAGGGGCTGGCGCTGCCGGTACGCGCGGATGCGGCGCTATTGCGCGAGGCCTTTGCCAACCTTGTCCACAACGCGATCCAGTATTCGCCGCGCGGCAGCCGCATCACGCTTTCCGCCGCGCGCGTCGCGGATAGCGCCTGCCTGGTGGTGGAGGACGATGGGCCGGGCATTCCTGCCGAGGAACGCGAGAAGGTTTTTGCGCGGTTCTACCGGCGGGTCGGGAATGTGGAGCCGGGCTCGGGCCTGGGCCTGGCCATTTCCCGCGAGATGGCCGCGCGCTTCGGGGGCACCGTGGAACTGGGGGTGGCGGTACAGGGCAAGGGGGTTCGGGCGGTCCTGGCGCTGCCGAGCGGGGAATGAAAGGGCACGCTGGAAAGGCCAAAAGATCCAAAAGCGTCAAATGTCCATACATCCGACCCCACGTAAACCCCACCCCATTCCCTGGCAAATTGACAGCCTTTTGACAGTTTCTACCCCCTAGAATCGCGCCATGGCCGCCGTACTGGCCAGACCAAGTCAGAAAGCCAAAGAACAAGTCCGGCATGCAAGCGCTGCCAGGGACAGGAGACAACGCCTAGCCGGCCGGTCGACGCACTCAGCGCCGGACGCATCGCACGACTCTCCCGCCCCCGACAGCCAGCCTCGGTGCCAGCCGGACACCTCCGGGTCGGTCCTCGCCAGCATCGTCGGCAACCGTTCACCGGCAATCCTCTGAAAAAGAACAGGAGACCGTTATGCGTCGTTCGATTCATCGCTTTGCCCATGTTGTCATGGCTTCGGCCGCGATCACCGCCACCGTGGCTGCCGCGCCCGCATTCGCGCTCGACAGCGTGAAGTTCATGATCGGCGCCAACCCGGGCGGCGGCTTCGACCAGACCGGCCGCTCGCTGGGCGCGGCGCTGGTTTCCGCCGGCGTGGCCAAGACGGCCTCCTACGACAACAAGGGCGGCGCGGGCGGCACCATCGGCCTGACGCAGTTCGTCAATACCGACAAGGGCAACCCCAACGCGATGATCGTCACCGGCGCGGTGATGGTCGGCGCGATCGAGACCAACCATCCGCCGGTCACGCTGAAGAACGCCACCCCGATCGCTCGCCTGTTCGCCGACACCATGGTGATCACCGTGCCGGCGAATTCGCCGCTGAAGTCCATGAAGGACCTGACCGCGCAGCTCAAGGCCAACCCGGGCAGCGTGAGCTGGGGCGGTGGCTCCAAGGGTTCGATCGACCACATCCTGGCGGGCCTGGTAGCCAAGGAAAGCGGCGTGGACCCGAAGAAGATCAACTACGTGCCCTTCCAGGGCGGTGGTGAAGCGTCGGCCTCGATCCTGGGCGGCCACGTGACCGTCGGCCTTGCTGGCGTGTCCGAGTTCCTGCCCTTCATCAAGAGCGGCAAGATGCGCGCGCTGGCCGTGACCTCCAAGGAGCGCACCGCCGATATCCCGACGCTCAAGGAGCAGGGCATCAACGTGGAGATCTACAACTGGCGCGGCGTGTACGGCGCGCCGGGCATCACCGCCGAGCAACGCAAGGCGCTGATCGATGCGGTGGTCAAGGCGACCGAAACCCCGCTGTGGAAGGAAACGCTTGCCAAGAATGACTGGACCCCGTTCCTGCTGACCGGCGACGAGTTCGGCAAGTTCGTGGACAGCGAGTCAGCCCGCCTGGGCGGTTCGCTGCGCGAGCTGGGCGTGGCGAAGTAAGCAACACCGCCACCACGTTTCACGGCTTGATCGTTTCAGCGTTTTACCTGTCGGCCCTGCCTGCGGCGCACCGTAACGCTCAGTGCGCATGCGGCAGGCGGGGGTCCGGTGTCCACCTGCGATACCCAAAAACCAAACTACAAATCGCCGGGCCCCCGCCTTAAGCGGGGACGACAAACCGCGGGACGCCAAGGGCCGGACAGCACGGCCGCAGGCACCGCTTGAAGGAGCCACTTCCAATCATGAAACCCTCACACCTGGCGATCGGCATAGCCGTATTGCTGCTCTCCGTCTTCTACTTCGTGGGCCTGTCGGGCATCTCCGGCGACGAAGGCTATGCCGGCCTGTCGCCGCGCTTCATGCCCACGCTGGTTGCCATCGGCCTGGCCGTATGCGGCGCGGCGCTGACCTGGCAAGGCATTCGCGGCGGCTTTCGCAACATGCCGGAAGAAGACGCCGAACTGCCCAACGCTCCGCACAATTTCCGCGGCTTCCTGTGGGTGGCTGCCGGCCTGGTAGCCAATATGGCGCTGATCGGCACGCTGGGCTTCGTGCTGGCGTCGACCTTGCTGATGATCTGCGTGGCACGCGGCTACGGCAGCAAGCGCTTCCTGCGCGATGGCCTGATTGGCCTGTGCATTACGTTGCCAATGTGGGCATTGTTTGAATTCCTGCTCGGCATCAATTTGCCGTTGCTGCCCGTCGCCGGGTTCTGAACGGAGCTGATCCATGGATACTCTTAACCTGCTGATGCATGGCTTTGCCATCGCGATCACGCCGATGAACCTGATGTGGGCCCTGGTGGGCTGCTTCCTGGGCACCGCCATCGGCGTGCTGCCGGGCATCGGCCCCGCGCTCACGGTAGCGATGCTGCTGCCGCTGACCGCCAAGGTGGAACCCACCGCTGCGCTGATCATGTTCGCCGGCATCTACTACGGCGCCATGTACGGCGGCTCCACCACGTCCATCCTGATGAACACGCCGGGCGAGTCGTCGACCATGGTCACGGCCATGGAAGGCAACCTGATGGCCAAGAGCGGCCGCGCCGGCCCGGCGCTGGCCACCGCGGCCATCGGCTCGTTCGCCGCCGGCACCATCGCCACCGTGCTGCTGTCGATGTTCGCGCCGGTCGCGGCCGACGTGGCGCTGCAGTTCGGTCCCGGCGAATACTTCATGATCATGCTGCTGGCCTTCACCACGGTGTCGGCGGTGCTGGGCTCGTCCTTGCTGCGCGGCATGACCAGCCTGTTCCTGGGCCTGGGCATCGGCCTGATCGGCATGGACTCGCTGTCGGGCCAGACGCGCTACTCGATGAACGTGCAGGAGCTGTACGACGGCATCGACATCGTGGTGGTCGCCGTCGGCCTGTTCGCGGTGGGCGAGGCGCTGTTCAACGCCTTCTTCCCGCAGCCCGCGGGCGGCTTCAACAAGCTCAGCTCGGTCATGATGACCAAGTCGGACTGGAAGCGCTCGGTGCCGGCATGGATCCGCGGCACCATCATCGGCTTCCCCTTTGGCCTGATCCCGGCCGGCGGCGCGGAGATCCCGACCTTCCTGTCGTACGCTACCGAGAAAAAGCTGTCCAAGCACAAGGATGAGTTCGGCACGGTGGGCGCGATCGAAGGCGTGGCGGGCCCCGAGGCCGCCAACAACGCAGCGGTGACCGCCACGCTGGCCCCGCTGCTGACGCTGGGCATCCCCACCTCGAACACCACCGCGATCCTGCTGGCGGCGTTCCAGAACTACAACCTGCAGCCGGGCCCGATGTTGTTCCAGACCTCGGGCGACCTGGTGTGGGGCCTGCTGGCTTCGCTGTACATCGGCAACGTGATGCTGCTGGTGCTGAACCTGCCGGCCATCGGCCTGTGGGTGCGCATGCTGCGCATCCCCACGCCGCTGCTGTACGGCGGCATCCTGATCTTCGCGGGCCTGGGCGCCTACGGCATCCGCCAGTCGTGGTTCGACCTGCTGCTGCTGTTCATCATCGGCGTGCTGGGCATGGCCATGCGCCGCTTCGACTTCCCCACCGCGCCGGTGATCGTGGGCATGATCCTCGGCCCCATCGCGGAGAAGCAGCTGCGCAATGCGCTGTCGATCAGCCAGGGCGACTGGTCGATCTTCGTGACCCAGCCGATCTCGGCCACCATCCTGGCCATGACGGTGGCGGTGGTGCTGATCCCGCGCATCCTGGGCTGGCTGGCCCGGCGCTCGGCGCGCGGCAAAGTGGCTGACGCCACAACCTGATTAGCGCAAAATGCGGGCAAGGCCCGGCACTCCAGGGTGCCGGGCCTTTTCATTTGTGGCGTCATGGCATCGGCGCCTTTGTCTCTACATTGCGCTCCATCACAAGAACATCGCGCCGGCGCCCGCGCGCCAGGCCGCTGCGACATGCCCTCTCTCCTTCACCGCTGGCGTCCGGTCCTCTCGACGCTGCTGCTCGGCCTGGCCGCCGCGCTGCTTTGCACGCTGCTGCACACACCGCTGCCGTGGATGATCGGCCCGCTGCTGGCGGTCGCCATCGCGCGCATGCGCGGCGCCGACCTGCGCGCGCCCACGCAGGCGCGCAATGCCGGGCAGTGGGCCATCGGCACCTCGCTCGGGCTTTACTTCACGTCCGACGTGGTGGCGCGGCTGATCGAGTTCCTGCCGTATATCGTCGCGGGCTCGCTGTTTGCGCTGCTGCTTGGCTGCGGCGGCGCCTGGCTGCTGCGCAAGACCACCGGCGTGGCGTTCAAGACGGCGTACTTCTCAACAGCCATCGGCGGCGCGTCGGAGATGGCCAACCTGGCCGAGCGCAACGGCGCGCGCATCGACCAGGTGGCTGCCGCGCATTCGCTGCGCGTGCTGGTGGTGGTGGTAGCCGTGCCCGCGCTGTTCCAGTACGGCGGCATCCACGGGCTTGACCCTTACGTGCCCGGGCCACGCACGGTGGACTACCTGTGGCTGCCCGTGCTGATCGCGATCACGGTCAGCGTGGCGCTGGTGCTCAAGCACTTCAACCTGCCCAATCCCTTCGTGATCGGCACGCTGCTGGCGGCCGCCGTGCTGACCGCGTCGGGCTTCGAGCTGTCCGCCATTCCCACGTGGATGAGCCGCGCCGGGCAGTTGATGATCGGCGTGTCGCTGGGCGCGCGTTTCTCGCGCGACTTCCTCCATACCGCGCCGCGCTTTCTCGGCGGCGTGGCGGTGTACACGCTGGTGGCGCTGGTGCTCTCCGCGCTGTTCGGCTGGGGCCTGTCGGCGCTGTCCGGCGTGCATCCCGCAACAGCCATCCTCGGCACCACGCCAGGCGGCATTGCCGAGATGTGCATCACGGCCAAGGTGCTGGAGCTTGGCGTGCCGCTGGTCACGGCCTTCCACGTGATCCGGATGGCCTTCGTGGTGCTGTGCACCGGCCCCCTGTATCATTGGCTCAAACATCGTGCCGCGCCGCAGGAGACGGAATAGCAACCTGGCCCGGCCTCATCCCAGACAAACGGGCGTGCCATGCCAGAGCCAACGCTAGAACCAAAGCCGGAATCCGGCTTCACGCTTGCCGATATCGACCGCACCTTGCAGCGCGTACTGGCGCCATGGGTGCGCCAGCTCGGGCTGCGGGCCGAGCACGTTGATGCACAGGGCGTAACGCTGCGCCTGCCTTTTGACGAATCATTTCGCCACGCGGGTGGCGTGGTGTGCGGCCAGGTGCTGATGTCCGCCGCCGATACCGCCATGATCGTGGCCGTCGCCAGTGCACTCGGCGCCTTCAGGCCGATGACCACCGTCACGCTCACCACCAACTTCATGCGCCCGGTGATCGAGGGCGATGTGCTGGTGCGCGCCAATGTGCTGCGCCTGGGCAAGACCGTGGTGTTCGGCGAGATCGAGCTGACCGGCACCGATGGCAAGCTGGCCGTGCAGGCCACCACCACCTACGCGCTGCTGTGAGCGGCGCATCACCAAATTGCACGCTACCCTCCCAAGCCATCTCCATGCATGAGCCCCGCAGCCTGATGCCTGCCCCCATCCAGCCCGCCACCGCAGCCTCGCCCTTCGACCAGGTGGTGTTTGCCGGCGGCGGCAACCGCTGCTGGTGGCAGGCAGGCTGGTGGGATACGGTGGCGCCCGAGCTGGGGCTGCGCCCGCGCGTGATCGCGGGCATTTCGGCCGGGGCCGCCACGGCGTGCATGATCTACACGCACGACTCCCGCCAGGTGATGGAGTACTACGGCGAGGTGCTCGCCGGCAACCGGCGCAATGCGTACTGGGGCAACCTGCTGAGCAAGCGGCGGGTGTTTCCGCATTACGGCATCTACCGAACCGCCTTGTTGAACATCTTCGGCGAGGGCCGCCTGGCAAACCTGCAGACGGCGCCGGAGATCCGCATCGGCGTGGCCCACATCCCGCGCTGGAGCGGCCCGCGCCTGGCGGTGATGGCCGGGCTGGTCGCCTACAACATCGAGAAGCACTGGCTCAAGACCTTGCACCCGCGCCTGGGCCGCAAGCTCGGCTTTCATCCCGAGTTCGTTCGCGCGCAGGACTGCGGCTCGCCCGAGCAACTGGCGGACCTGCTGCTGCAATCGTCCTCGACCCCGCCCTTCACGCCGGTGCTGCGGCGCGATGGCCGGCCCGTGCTGGATGGCGGCATGGTCGACAATGTGCCGGTCGACGCGCTCGACCCCACGCCCGGCAACGTGCTGGTGCTGGTGACGCGGCTCTATCCGCGCCCGCGCCGCTTTGTACTGCAACACGGCGCGCAGCGCCGGCTCTACCTGCAACCTTCGCAACGGGTTCCGATCTCGAGCTGGGACTATACCCAGCCCGGCGCGATGATCGGTGCCTACGAACTCGGCCGGCGCGACGGGGAAACCTTTTTGCGTGATTGGCCGTCTGTCATGAAGACGGAGCTTGGCACCGCCGGATAGCGCTCCAGCGCGCCGGCCGTGCTCGCGGCTCCGTCATCACGATGTGCAATGCGGCCTTCGCGCCGCTACAGGAGGCATTGATGACAAAACGCCAGGCAAGATCCACGACCGAGCGTCAGAGCGCCCGCAGGGCTAGCACCGAGCAAGCGGTCGAGCATGTCCCCCGTCGCGGCAAGCGCAAGCCCGGCGCCCAGCGCGAAGCGGATTTCGTGGTGATCGGTGCCGGCTCGGGCGGCGTGGCGGCAGCGCGGCGCGCGGCCACGCTAGGCGCGCGCGTGGTGCTGGTGGAGCGCGACGCGATCGGCGGCACCTGCGTCAACCGCGGCTGCGTTCCCAAGAAAATGCTCTCGTATGGCGCCAGCCTCGCGGCCGTCCTGTCAGGCTGCCTGTCGCATACCGGCGGCAAGGAGGACTGGAGCGATGCCATCGTACGCGTCAATGCCGAGATGGCGCGGCTGCACGTGGCCTACACGCACCGGCTGCAGCAAGCCGGCGTGGAACTGCTGCGCGGCGACGCCACGGTGAGCGCCGCCGACCAGGTACAGGTCGGCGCCGAGACCATCCGCGCCAAACGCATCCTGATTGCCACCGGCGCGCGGCCGCGCGCGTTGCCCGTACCCGGCTTTGATCTTGCCTGCACTTCCGACGACATCTTCACCTGGCAAAGCCTGCCGGCCTCGCTGGTGGTGATCGGCGGCGGCTACGTGGCGGTGGAGCAAGCCTCGATCCTGTCGCGCTACGGCGTCAAGGTGGAGATGCTGGTGCGCGAGGCGCGCCTGTTGGCGCGCTTCGACCACGAGGTGTCCGACGCGCTGGCCGAGGCGCTCGCCGCCAAGGGCGTGCGCCTGCATTTCAATACCGAGGTGACGCTGCTGAACCAGGCCAACGGGGCCATCGATGTGTGCTACCGGCAGCATGGCAATCACGCGAATGGCGCGAATCGTGGCAATGGCAACGACCGCATCCAGACCGTGCGCGCGCAGGCGGCGCTGGCCGCCATCGGGCGCGATCCGCATTGGGGCGGGCTGGGCCTGGAAACGCTGGGCATCGCAAGCACGGAGAAGGGCGGCATCCAGGTGGACCGCTCGTTTCGCACCAAGGTGCGTTCGATCCATGCCATTGGTGATGTCATCGACGGCCAGCACCTCACGCCGGTCGCCGGGGCGCAGGGCCGCTGGCTGGCCGACCGCCTGTTCGGCCGCCGCGGCGACCGCGCGGATTTCGAGCTGGTGCCAACGGCGGTGTTCTGCGAGCCGGCCATCGGCAGCGTGGGACTGACGGAGCACGCGGCCATCGAGGAAGCCGGCAAGCCGGAGCGCATCCACACCGTGGTACGCCGCTTCGTCTCGTTGGAGAATCGCTTCGCCGGCAGCGAGCAGGCCTCGATGGTGAAGCTGGTGGTGAATGCGCGCAGCGGCCGCGTGCTGGGCGCGCACATGATGGACAACGCCGCCCCCGAGATCGTGCAGGCATTTGCCGTGGCGGTGCGGCTCGGGGTGAAGCTGGCGCACCTGCAGACCACGGTGCAGTTGCATCCGACCGTGGCCGAGGAGCTGTTCGGCTAAGCGCGCCGCTGGATTCAGGCCGGCTCGGCCATCGCCGCCGGCTTGGCGCCTTCGCACGGATCGGGCCGCTTGTGCACGGGCACCAGCACCACGCGATCATAGGCACCGATTTCGTGGCCGCTGGCCTGCTCCAGGTAACCCACGCTGTAGATTTCGCCCGGCGGGGCGGCGAGCCAGCGCGGCGCGCCCACGTCGCGCCGCACATGGCCGTTGCCGGCGATCAGCACGGCGCCGCGTTCGGCGTACGTGCGCATCGCCGCGGCCATCACCGCATCGCGCGCGGCCTGCGCGTCCAGCATGCCGGGCAGCATGGCCTTGGGGAAATTGCCGCAGTGACCACGGTCGAGCACCGCGGTCTGCTCGGTCACCACGTCCGCGGGCAAGGGCGCGGCGAGGCCGAGGCGCTTACGCTCTGCCGCATCGAACACGCCATCCAGCCCGCCGCGCACGATCTTGCTCGCATCCGCGCGTGACAGGTTGGCCGCCACCAGCGGCAGGTCGTAGCGCAAGGCCAGCGCCACCACCGGCGTGTAAAGCTCCCATTGCCAGTTCTTGCCACCCGCCTGCGCCACGACATACGCCGCATCGCCGGGCCGCTCACGGCGGGCGCGATCGATATCGGCCTGGCGTTCGCGGTCGAACTGCTCCATCGCGATGGCCGGGCGCCAACCGGCTTCCAGTGCGTCGGACAACGCCAGCAGGCGTCGCTTTTGCCCATCGGCGTTGTCGTGGACCTCGCCCAGCAACACGTAGGTCTTGCCGGTGAACTGATGCGCGACATCGCCGGCCACGGCGGCCGGCGGCGTGCCCGCGCAGCCGGCGAGCGCGGCGAACATGGCGGCCGCGAGCGCCAGTCCGGCGGCGCGGGCAGGAACAAAGCTGGCTAGGCGGGCAAAGCTGTGACGAATCTGCATGGCTGAGTAATCCTGGTTGCGATGGCTCGCTCGTGCTCATTATTGCGCAGTTTTACTGCGCAGCCGCCGCTTCCGGCACATACACCATCGATCCGTCCTGCAGCCGGTACGCCACGCCGGCCTTGGTGCCATCACCGCTGCCGACCTGGCCACTGGCCTGGTAGCGCACGACCTTCTCGCCCTGCTTGGAGACGATCTCCATATCGGGCTTGCCGGGATTGGTAATGACGGTGACGTCCGCGTGGGTAAACGGGTTCATCGGATTCTGCGCGATGGCCACCAGCAGCGCGGCGATCACCACCAGGAACACGTCGATCAGGTTGACCACGGACAGGATGGGGTCGTCGGCCTCGCTCTCTTCCAGGAACTTCATGCGTCCACCTCCCACTGCGGTTGATGCTTGCCCAGCCACACCAGTTCCTCGGCGAGCCAGCGGCGGCGCACGTTGACCACCCAGAAGGTAATGCTGGCAGCGATCAGCGCAAGAATCACCGCGGAAAACGCGATGGTGAGGTTTTCGCCCACGTTGGCGAGGTTGCCGCCGGACAAGCCCTTCAACGCCGGGCCCATCGGGATCATGGTCGCCACCAGCCCCAGCATCGGCGCGACGCGCGTGGCAATGCGCGGCCACTCCAGCAGCCGGTGCGCGGTCACGTCGAGCGTGTCCGGGTCCTGGATGCGGTGGCGCAGCGCGAACGCCACCAGCACATAGCCGCGGCCGGTCTCGATGCCGTGGCGGCGGCGTTGCCAGCCTTGCATGATGAACTCGCCGAGCGCCCAGAAGGCGTAGAGGAACAGCAGCCCGATCAGGGCCAGCGTCGGCAACAGGAACAACTGGCCGACGTCGTACATCAGGGTTTCAAGCAGGGTGGGAGTCATGATGCCTCAGTGGGTTCTGGATTGTTTCTGGAAGAAGGGCGCCGAACCGGATCGGCGGCGCGGCGGCGCGCGCTGATGGCGCCCCCCAGCATGGCGCCGGCCAGTGCGATGCCGGCGGCAAGCCACGACAGCACGGGCACGAGCGCGGCGGTGGGCGGCTTTTTCTCCACCAGTTGCATGCCTTGCACCGGCACGGTTTGCGGTTGTGCCTTGGGTTCGGGCTGCGGCTCTGACTGCGGCTCTGGTTGCGGCTTGGGCTGCGCCTGCTGCGGCGCGGGCCGTGGCGCCGCCTGCGGGGCTGCTGCCCTGGGCGCGCCGGCGGGCGGTGCCGCCGGTGCCTGCATGCCATAGCCTGCGGCGCCGAGCGCCGTGGCCTGCTGCTGCACGTAGCGATTGAAGCTGCGGTTGTCGCTGCGGATATCGTGCCGCTGCGACAGCGTCTGCCAGCGATCCGCCAGCGTCTTCAACATCTCCCGATCTGTTTTCCAGTAGCCCTTGCGCGCGGCTTCCAGCATGCGCTCGATCACCTGTGCCTGCGCCTGCGGCGCGTTCTTCTCGAACCATTCGTCCAGGCCGAGCTCGTGCTTGTCCTTGACATAGACTTCGGCGAACTCGGTCCACTGGTCGTCGCGCACGATCTCCGGCGCAACCGCGGTCCAGCCCCAGAAGTTGTTCACCGTGTCGAGCACGTTGAGCGCGCCGCTATAGCCTTCGGCCTTCATGCCTTCGATCCAGCCGGGATGGAAATAGCGCGTGCGCAGCTCGGTGGCGAGGAACGATGCGGCCGTCTGCGTGCGCGCATTGCCCGCGTCGCGCAGGTTGGAGATCAGCAGCTCCGGCGCCTTGCCCGTCAGGTGGCGCACGGCCAGGCCGATGCCGCCGAGATACTGGAAGGGATCGTCGGTGGTCAGCATGCCGTACAGGTTGGAGCTGCGCGCCAGCAGCGCGCCTTCCACGCCCTTGAGGTTCTCCGCGTAGAGGTTGAGTTGCGGCAGCTTCTCGCCCCACGTCTTCTCGTCGGGCCCGTAGCCGTACTGCATGCGCGCGAGATAGAGATTGGCCAGCTTGGCGTCCGCTTCCTTGCCGCTGCCGAAGCTGTCGCTGGCCAATGTAGCGTCGTTCAGCCCCGTGCCATAGTTGCCGGTCTCGCTGGCAAAGATGCGCGTGAGCGCCAGCGACTCGATGCGCTCCGGGGTCATGTCCGCCGCCTTGCGTTGCGCCAGCCGCGTGCTGACTGCGCGCGTGCTGGCGGCAACCGCGTTGTCGGGCTCGGGCTGCGCGGCGGCGAGCTTCACCGCTTCGGCCAGCCACTTGATCAGGTTGGGGAAGTGATCGCGATAGAGGCCGGTAGCAGACAGCACCACATCCACGCGCGGCCGCTTGAGCTCGGCGGCGGGAATCGCTTCCACGCCGACCACGCGGCCGCCGCCGTCCCATTTCGGGCGGATCCCCATGGCGGCCATCGCCTGGGCTTCCAGCATGCCTTGATGGCGCATGGTCTCCACGCTCCACAGCGAGAAGGCCAGCTTGGTGGGCCACTTGCCGTGGCGCTTGCGCCAGTCGGCGATCATCGCTTCAGCCGCAGCTTGTCCTGCTGTCCAGGCCTCGCGGCTGGGCACCTTGGAAGGATCGAACCCATACAGGTTGCGTCCGGTCGGCAGCGCATCGGGATTGCGCACCGGGTCGCCGCCGGTGCCGGCCAGCACGTAGCGGCCGGCCAGCGCGATGAGGATGGACTCGCTCTCCGGCGCGGCGTCGAGGCTGGCGTAAAGCGCGCGGGCGCGCTGCATGTCTTCGCGCTGCCTGGGATCGGACAGGTTCGTCAGCGGCGCGCCGTCGATCACGTACTTGCGCAGCAGGGCGTACGGCTCCGATTGCGCGAGCTGCTTGTAGTCGAGCGCGAACAGTTCTTCCGGCTCATCGGGAAACACGCGCTTGAGCCACGGTTGCCCGAGCATGGCCATCACCGTGTAGAGCCGCAGCTCGGGATCCTGCGACTGGCCGAAGGTGTGCAGGCCATAGGGCTGCAACGCGCCGGCTAGCTCGTGCAGATGCGTGTGCAGCGCATCGAGGTATTCGGTGAACCGCGCGCCCGCGCGGGCCTGCGGCCAGCCCATGTCGTCGAGCAGGTGCATGCGCGCGCTGCGCTTGAGGATGTCCTCGCGCAGCGTGTCCTTCACCGCACCGTCGTCCTGCTGCAGGTAGTTGTGCAACTGGTCGTGCAGCACCGACAGATCGGTGTGCAGGCCCGCCGGCTTGAACGGCGGCGTCTGGTGGCTGATGATGGTGGCGCGGCCGCGGCGCTTGGCCTGCAATGCTTCGCCCACGTCATCGACGATGTAGGGATAGATCACCGGCACGCTGCCCAGCACCAGGTAGGGCTGGTCGGTCACGGACAATCCGCGCTCCTTGCCGGGCGTCCATTCCTGCGTGCCGTGGGTGCCGTAGTGCACCAGCGCCTCGCGGTCTTCGCGTGCCCACAGGTAGGCCGCCATGTAGAAGTGGTTGAGCGGCGTCTTGGTGGAGTGATAGAGCGCTTTCTCGGCGGCTTCGTCACGCTCGCCGCGCGGTGGCACCGGCATCAGCGCGATGTTACCGAGCTGCAGGCGCGGGATGGCGAAGCCGGCCACGCCATTGCGCCTGATCGCCATCGACGAGGATTCGGGCTCGCCCCAGCGCGCGCTGACCTCGGCGCGGAACGCGGCGGGCTGCGCGTCGTACCAGCGGCGGTATTGCGCCATCGGCATCCACACCGCGCGATCCGCGTCGAGCAGCGCGGCGAGCTGTCCATCACGGTAGAACGGGGCGAGCAATGCACCCAGATCGCGCTGCAGCGTGAGCGCATCCGCAGCGTCGGTACGGTAGCCAGCCGCATGCAGTGCGGCCAGCGTGGACGACAGGCTGCGCGGCAGGTTGAGGAACGATGCCGACAGGTTCTTCTCACCGGCCGGATAGTTGTAGAACAGGATCGCCACGCGCTTGTCCGCATTCGGCGTGCGCTGCAGGCGCGTGAGCGCCAGCGCCTTGTCGGCTACGGCATCGAGCTGCGCCGGCAGGCTGACGATGCTGCCGTCCTTGTGCGAGGTGGCGGCGGCCAGCATGGGATCGCTCGCGCCGGCAAGCTCGGGCTGCACGAGGTAGAAGGGCGTGTCGGTGAGACTGATGCCGTGCGGGTCGCGCTCCCAGTCTTGCACGTCGCCTTTGCGATAGGGCATGACCTGCAGCACCGGGATGCCGAGTGTTTCGAACTCCGCTTTGCGGCCCGCCGCGTTGAGCATGATCTGGCCGTTGATGAGCACGTCGACGATGCGCTTTGCGCCGGGCGCGGCCATGCGCAGCACGCCGTGCGCATCCATCACGCCGCTGTAGAAGACCAGAGCACGCGCGCCGCGCGCTTCGATGCGCGCGATCAGGTCGTCGATGAAGGCGCTGTCGAGACCGGACACGTAGGCCTGGTGGATGGCGACGCCGATCACCGGCTCGCCGGCGTGGCCGGACACCTTGAGCGCGTCTTCCGGCGAGGCAGTCACCACGCTGGCGAGTCGCGGATGGTAGTAAGCGGCCTTGGGAAAGACCACCGGCGCGGGAATGCCGCTGTCCGCGCGCAGCTTGAACTGCTGCGCGGCCAGCGTGCGCATCATCGCGTCGAAGTTGGCGCGGCCGCCGTTGACGTAGTACGCCTGCAGCGTTGCACCCAGCGCGTTATCCACGCCGTGCGCCTCGAAGCGGTCGGTGGCGATCAGCAGGCGCGGCACGCGCGCATGGGTCCACAGCGGCCCGAGCTTGGCCAGCATCTCGGTAACGATATGGTCGCGCGGCGCGTCCAGGATCAGCAGGCCGGCGCCGTCGATGAACGGCGCGATGTCCTGCGCGCTCATGCGCTCGAGATAGCGCGCGTCCAGCGCCATGCCGTGCGCGCGCGCCATGGCCTGCAGCGGCTCGAACTTGCCGGCGGGCACCGGCGAGGTGGTCAGCACCGCGATGCGCGGCGCGGCCGACGCAGGCTGCATGCCGAGCATCAGCCAGGTTATCCACAGCAGGCAGAGTGTGCGCAGCCACCGCATCTTGATCTTGTTTTGTGGGGACATGTCGGGTCGTATCGCTTCCGGTCAGAACGACAGCTTCACGCTGGCGGCAAAGGTACGTCCAGGCTGCGTGTAGAAGTCCAGGCCCGGCTCGCTGGCGGCCACGCTGCCCTGGCGCACATCACCCCACAGCCAGTACTTCTTGTCGAACACGTTATTCACCGACAGCACCAGGCTGGCGTAGCGGTTGAAGCGCCACCAGCCCTGGAGGTCGGCCACGCCATAGCCGCCCGGCTTGAAGTAGGCAAAGGAGGTGTCGTCGGTGCGCGTCACGGCGCGCGCGCCGCGCCAGCGCAGGCTTGCGCCTTGGCCCTGGCTGTTGCTGCCGCGCTCCCACGTCAGCGCCGCGCTGGCGCGCAGCGGGGAGACGCTGTTGAGCGGCTGGCCGGTTTGCTCGTTGTTGCCGTGCGCGTAGGCCACGGCGCTGTCCACGCGCCATTGCGGCAGGAAGCGATAGCTGCCGCGCCACTCGGCACCGTAGATGCGCACGCTGCTCTGGTTGCGGTACTGGTACGTCGCGCGCAGGCCGGCGAGGCAGGCGGGGTCCGACGGGCACCTCAGCGCGACTTGCTCGATGAAGTCCTTGTAGCGGTTGTCGAACACCGCGACGCTGGTCTGCACGCGCTCATCCGTATAGCGCGCGCCGATTTCGAACGAGCGGCTCTTCTCCGGGTTCAGGTCGCCATTGGGCGCGGCGCCGTAGCCCTGGATGGTGTTGCGGAAGCTGCCGTTGATTTCCTGGTAGTTGGGCGCGCGGTAGCCGAACACGTACTGCGCCCACAGGTTGATGCGGTCGGTGGCTTGCCACAGTGCGGAGAGCTTGGGCGACAGGGCCGAATCACTCTTGCTGATGGCGGGCTTGGAGGCCACGTTGTTGTAGAGCTTGTCGTCGTCCGGGCCGAGCGAGTAGTGGTCAAAGCGCAGGCCGGGCGTGAGCGTGAAGCGGCCGCCGGCGAACTGCAGTTCATCCTGCACGAAGATGCCGGTCTGGCGCGTTTCGCCCTTGGGAAAATCGTGGATCGGGAAGTTGTCGCCGGCCAGCGATTTCGACACCACGCCGGTGGTGCGGTTGTAGGTGGTGCCGTCGCGCATCTCGCTGGTCTGGGTACGCAGGAAGTCCACGCCCGTGATCAGCCGGTGGCCAACGATGCCGGTGTTGAACGACTTGTCGGCCTGCACATTGAAGCCGGTCTGCTGCTGGCGGAAGCCGAACAGCAGGTTCACGTCGCACAGGCTGCTGCCCGCGGTGGAGCCCGAGCATCCGGCGCTGGTGTTGCTGCGTACCTGGTTGGTCACGGTGTCGGACTCGCTCTGCTGGTAGAACACCGCCGCGCTCAGGCGGTCGATGACGCGGCTGGCCGGCTTCCATTCGTAGTCCAGGCTGACACGGTTGCGCGACAGGTCCTCGGTGCCGCTGGCGGAGGTCACGCGCGGCAGCGCGGTGGACAGCCGGCGGATATCGGTGAAGGTATCGTTGTCACGATGCTCGTAGGTCAGCCTGAAGCGATGGCCGGCGGCGGGATCGAGCACGATCTTGCCGAGCCACGCGTTGGTCTCGCTGTTCTGCGGATTGGCCTTGGTGCGGCCGGTCGAGGTGGTGTCGTTGCCGCCCATGCTCTCCACTTCGTGCCCCTTGCGGTGCGCGTACATGAACATGCCCTTGATGGTCTCGTTGCCACCGGCCACGCCCGCGGTCTGGCCGAAGCTGCGGTCGACGCCGTTCCACGACAGGCCGGCCTCGCCACCCACCGCGCGAGCGCGCATCAGGTCCTCGGGATCCTTGGTGACGTACGACACCACGCCGCCGATGGCGTCCGAGCCGTACAGGCTGGAAGCCGGCCCGCGCAGCACCTCGATCCGCTTGAGGAAGGAGAATTCGGGCGCGTCGCGGGTGGCGCTGGACAGGTTGGAAGGGCCGCCGCCGTTGTAGTAGTCGGGCAGGCGCACGCCGTCGACCATCAGCAGCACGCGGTTGCCCTCGATGCCGCGGACATTGATGCTGCCGGCGCCAAAGCGGCGGCGGTCGCGGGGCACGTCGATATCGGGCTCATCGGCGAACAGGGCGGCCTCGTCGACAGGCTGGGCGCGTTCGATCCGGCTGGCGTCGATGGCGGTGATGGTGGAGGCAACGGCGTCGGCGCGCTCCTCGGTGCGGGTGGCGGTGACCACTACCTCGCTCAAGCGGCCGGCCGGATCGGCGGCCGGCTCGGCAGCCAGGGCAGGACCGCCCAGGGCGGCGCAGACGGCGGCAACGGGCGTGACTCGGACAGAGGCGCGCAAGCGCGCCAGACAGCGGCGTTTCATGGATTTTCCCCAAAAAAAACGAAACGCTGGCTGGCTGGTGCGAAGAACGGCGGCTGGCTCGCGTGGTCAGGCGTTGCTCGGCGGACCCGGCCACGCACTATTGAGAATGCGAATTATTATCAATTAGTAACGATTTGTAAAGCATGGATCACCACAATCCATGCCCCTGCGTACGAAGCGCGCCGCTTGGTGGCAATGCCGCAACGAAGCAGAAACAAAAAGGGCGGTGCCGACCGTTCCGGCACCGCCCCCGAGGCGTCGCGATTTGCTACGGCGGCACGCTCAGTGCGCAGCCTCGCCGCCCACCAGGGCCGGTAGACGATTGCCTTGTTCATCGATCTGCAGCGGGCCGGTGCCCGAGAAGCGATCGAGCGCGAGGTAGATCACCGGGGTGATGAACAGCGTGATCACCTGCGAGAACAGCAGGCCGCCCACCACCGCCAGGCCCAGCGGCTGGCGCAGCTCGGCGCCCGCGCCCAGGCCGAGCGCCAGCGGCAGCGCGCCCATCACGGCGGCGAAGGTCGTCATCATGATCGGGCGGAAGCGCAACAGGCAGGCCTGCCGGATCGCGTGCGCCGGGGCCATGCCCTGCTCGCGCTGCGCCGCCAGCGCGAAGTCGATCATCATGATGGCGTTCTTCTTGACGATGCCGATCAGCATCAGCACGCCGATGGTGGCGATCAGCGACAGCTCCACATTGAAGATGAAGAGCGTGAGCAGCGCGCCGACGGCCGCCGAGGGCAGGCCGGCCAGGATGGTCAGCGGATGGATGTAGCTCTCATACAGCACGCCCAGCAGCGTGTAGATCACGGCGAGCGCCGCCACCAGCAGCAGCACCTGCGTGGCCTGGGACGACTGGAACACCGCCGCGTCGCCGCCCCAGCTCGTGAAGATCGCGGTGGGCATGGCGATCTCTTGCTTGTAGGCATCGATCTTGGTGGAGGCCGCGCCCAGCGCCGCGCCCGGCGCAAGGTTGAACGACACCGTCACCGAGGGCAGCTGGCCCTGATGGTTCACGGCAATCGGCCCGACCCGGCGCTCGGTGGTGGCGAAGGCGGAGATCGGCACCATCTGCCCGGTCTTGCTGCGCACGTAGATCTTGGAGAACGCGGTCTCGTCGGCGCGGTCGATATCGGCCGCCTGCAGGATCACGTAGTAGTTGTCGATCGGCGTGTAGATGGTGGACACCTGGCGCTCGCCAAAGGCGGAGTACAGCGCCTGGCGCACGTCCTGGATCTGCACGCCCAGCGCGTTGGCCTTGTCGCGATCGATCGATAGCTGGGCCTCCAGGCCCGATTGCTGCGAATCGCTGGTGACGTCGCGGAACAGCGGATCGGCGCGCATCTTGCCCATCAGCTTGTCGGAGTACTCCTGCAGCTGGCCGGCCTTCACGCTTTGCAGCGTGTACTGGTAGCGGCTCTTGCTCTGGCGCCCGCCCAGGCGCAGGTTCTGCACCGGCGAGAAGTAAACCGCCAGGCCGGCGATGCCCGAGACGTCCTTGCGCAAGGACTCCACCACCTTGGCCATCTTGGGACGCTCGCCCAGCGGCTTGAGCTCGACGAACATGCGGCCCGTGTTGATGGCAGGGGAGGGCCCGCCGCCGATCGAGATCACGATGCTGCGCACGGCGGGGTTCTTGCGCATGCGCTCGGCCGCATCGCGCAGCCGGTCGGCCATGGCGTCGAAGGAAATATCCTGCGGGCCTTCGGCATTGACCTGGATCTGCCCGATGTCTTCTTCCGGGAAGAAGCCCTTGGGGATGATCACGAACAGCACCGCGGTCAGCACGAAGGTCAGGCCGGCCACCGCCAGCACCGACTTGCGGTGCGCCAGGCACCAGTCGAGCCCGCGCGCGTAGCGATGCAGGGTGAACTCGAACAGGTTCTCGAACCACTGGGTGGAGCGCAGCCCGATGGTCTGCTTCTGCACGATGGCCGGCGCGTGGCTGGCACCCGTGTGGTCGCCGTAGGCATGTTGCGACTCGTCGATCGGCACGTTCTCGGCCGACAGGAAGCGCGCGCACAGCATCGGGATCAGCGTGAGCGACACCAGCGCCGACACCAGGATGGCCAGCGACACCACGGCCGCGAACTCGTGGAACAACAGGCCGATCACGCCCGGCATGAAGAAGATGGGGATGAACACCGCCACCAGCGAGATCGAGATCGACAAGATGGTGAAGCCCATCTCGCGCGAGCCGACCAGCGCGGCCTTGAGCGGCGGCACGCCTTCCTCGATGTGGCGCACGATGTTTTCCAGCATCACGATGGCATCGTCCACCACCAAGCCCACGGCAAGCGTGATGGCCAGCAGCGACACATTGTCCAGGCTGTAGCCGAAGGCCTTCATCAGCGCCACCGTGCCGATCAGCGAGATCGGCAGCGACACAGTGGGAATCAGCGTGGCGGCAGCGCGACGCAGGAACAGGAAAATCACCATCACCACCAGCCCGACGGTCAGGGCCAGCGTGAACTGCACGTCGTGGATGGATTCGCGGATCGATTGCGAGCGGTCGTTGACCACGGCCACGTTGACCGAATCCGGCATCTGCTGGATCAGGCGGGGCAGCGCGTTCTTGATGGCGTCCACCACCGCCACCGTATTGGCATCCGGCTGGCGCAGCACGGCCAGCACGATGGAGCGCTCGTTGTTGAGCCAGCTGCCGGTCTTGATGGTCTCGACGCTGTCTTCCACATCGGCCACGTCCGAGAGCCGCACCAGCGCGCCGCTGGGCTGGCTGGCCACGATGATGTTGCGGAAGGCGTCGGCGCTGGCGAGCTGGCGGTTGGCCTGGATGGTGAGCGTCTGGCGCGCGCCGTCCAGCGTGCCCACCGGCGTATTGGCGTTGGCGCGGTTGAGCGCCGTGGCCAGCTCATCCAGCGTGAGGCCGCGCGCGGCGAGGGCGTCCGGGTGGGCGCGCACGCGCACGGCAAAACGCTTTTGCCCGAACACCTGCACCTGCGCCACGCCCGGCAGGGTGGCCAGGCTGGGCGAGATCAGGTTGTCGCCGAATGCATTCAACTCGGCCAGGCTCATGGCCGGCGAGTTGATCGCCAGCAGCAGCACCGGCGCATCGGCCGGGTTGACCTTGCGGTACGACGGCGGCACCGTCATCTCGATCGGCAGCGCGCGCTGGGCGCGGAACAGCGCCGCCTGCACGTCCACGGCCGCGGCGTCGATGTCGCGGTCGTTGTTGAACTCGATGGTGATGCTGGAGTTGCCGAGCGTGTTGGATGAGCTGATCACCGACACGCCGGGGATGGTGGCAAACTGCTTTTCCAGCTGGGTCGCCACCGACGCCGCCATGGTCTCGGGGCTGGCCCCGGGCAAGGTGGCCGTGACCTGGATCACCGGCGAGTTGAACGACGGCAGCGCCGCGATCGGGATGGTGGGGTAGAGCGCGATGCCGGTGACGATCACTGCAAGACACAGCAGTATCGTCATCACCGGACGGCGAATACAGAGCTCGGACAAGGTCATGGTGTTAGTGCTCTGGACTCAATGCTTGGCGTGCGCCACGGCGGCGCTGGCGGCGCCTGCCTTGGCGGCGGGAGTCGCTTCGCGCACCAGGCTGCCGGTGCGCAGGTTCTGCGCGCCTTCCACCACCACGCGCGTGCCGGGCGGCACGCCCTCGATCACGGCGGCGCTGGCGGTCGAGACCTGCACCTTGACCGGCATCGGCTTGACGCGGTTGTCAGGCTGCACGGCGTAGACAAAGCGCCCCTCGGGTCCCGTCACCACCGCCTGCGGCGGCACGGACAGCGCATCCTTGAGCGTCTGCACCACCGCGTCCACGTTGGCGTAGGTACCCGGCCACAGGCGCTGCTCGTCGTTGCCGAACTGCGCCTTGATGCGGATGCTGCCGTACTGCGCGTCCACCGTGTTGTCGACAAAGCTGATCTTGCCGGTGACCGGGGTCTTGCTGCCGTCGTTGGGCAGCGCGGTCACGGCGACCGGGCCGGCGTGCAGGGCCTCGCGCAGTGCGGCGAGCTGGCGCTCGGGCAGCGTGAAGGTGACGGCAATCGGCTGCACCTGGGCGATGGTGACCATCGGCAGCGCGCTGTTGGGCATCACCAGCGAGCCGGGGAACATATTGATCACGCCGGTGCGCCCGCCGATGGTGGCACGGATGGCGCCATAGCTGACCGCCACGCGGCCGGCCTCGATGGCGGCCTGGTCGGCGCGGATTGTGGCCTCGAAGCCGTCGACCTTGGCCTGGGCCGTATCCACCGCGCTCTTGGAGATGAAATTGCGCTCCAGCAGCTCCTTGCTGCGCGCCAGGGTGCGGCGCGCATCGGACAGGTCGGCCTGGTCGCGCATCAGCTGGGCCTGCGCCTTGGCGAGGTTGGCCTCGTCCATGCGGGTGTCCAGCGTGAAGAGCAGGTCGCCCGGCTTGACGGTCTGGCCTTCCTTGATATGCACGGTGCGCACGGTGCTCGACACTTGCGGGCGGATCTCCACCGTGGCGAGCGCGCTCACCGTGCCGTTAGCCGTCACCCGCAGCGGCACGTCCCCCTGCTGCACCAAGGCGGTGGCCACCACCACCACGGGCGGCGCCTTGGTCGCCGGCTTGGGCGCCGTCCAGGCACGCCAGCCGAACCATCCACCCGCGGCCAGCGCGATCAAGACCGCGCCGAGCAACCAGGGCGAAACCCCTTTGCCGGTACCCATCGCCGGACTCCACTTAGCGTCGACAAAGCCCTTGGCCTGGTCGATCCCGTTCGTTTTCATGTGAGGACTCTCTTACAGTGCGCGCAAAATGCGCCCGCTCCCCCGTGGCCCGGCCTTCTGGGAAGCCGGTGCCGCGCTGCGGAAGACCGCTAGTAGTACAGGATCAGGGGCGCTGAAGGCCAGTGCCCGCGCAATCCGCGCCATTACAAACTATTACAGCGCGAGCGGATACCTGCTTGTATCGAGAGCCAAACATTATCAGAAAAGCTGGCTCTGGCGGCCATTGCGTTGCCGGGTGTTGATGCTTTCTATCGACACATCGCGCGGTCCGGGCTCGACGGCCACCGCGGCGCCGGCCTGGAGATCGCCCGGGGTGACCACGCTCAGGTAAATGCCTGAATAACCACTTTGCACCATATGCTTGATCGCATGGCGGTAGCCCATCACGGCGTTGAGCTTGTAGCAGGGCTGGCGGGGCGACTCCACCTTGAGCACCACGTCGCCGATGCGCAGCAGATCCCCCACCCACAGGTCGGTCTCGAGCACGCCCTCCAGGGTCAGGTTTTCGCCCATGGCGCCGGGGACGAGCGGCTTCCCGGCCTCGGGCAGGCGCGCTTCCCGGCGGCGCTCGTTCCACCAGGCGTAGTGTTCGGCCGGGTAGGCGTAGACCGCCTTGTCCAGGCCGCCGTGCACGCTCAGGTCGGCCTGTTCGTCGCCCGCCAGCCCCAGCGGGCGCACGGCCACCGACAGCGGATGCAGCAAGGTGCTGAGCGGGTGCTTGCGGATGCCCGACATCACCACCGCTTCGGTACCCACCGCCGCCACGAAGAGCGGGACCGCCTTGCCGACGCTGATGGCGAGCAGGCGCATGCCATTGGATGTGCTCATGCCGTCTCCTTGATCCTGTGTCCTTTATCTTAGCGCCGGGATTTTCCGAACAGCGGTATCAAGCGGCTGCCGCGTGTGTGGTGCCGCACGGCTGGCCGCTTTGTCCGGGTAGGTTGGGTCAGGCCTGCTGCCGCGCTGCCTCGCACAGGCTCCAGCGCCGTCCCAGCACCCGCGCCTGCTGCGATACCACCAGCGCCAGCAGCATCAGTGCCGCCGCGCCCCAGTGCAGGGAGTCGGCGCCGGCTGTGGCGTAGATCGCCGCGCCGCCCATCGCGTCCAGGGCCTGGCCGAGGTAGATGGAAGACGAGTTGAGCGAGATCGATACCGCCGCGCGCTCCGGCGCCAGCGCCACCAGCCGCGCCTGCTGCGCGCTGTTGGTAGCAAAGCCGCCCACGCCCCACAACATGAAGATCAGCACCAGCGCCACCGGCCCCAGCGTGGCCAGCGGCCACAGCAACATGGCCGCCAGCGACGTCAGCATGGCGAACTGGACGATGCGCGCGGGCGTGGCCCGGTCCATGCGCGAAGCCGCCAGCACATTGCCGCTGACGCCGCAGGCGCCATAAGCCAGGAACATCAGGCTGAGCGTGCCGCCGCTGATGCCATGCACGTCGCGCAGCAGCGGGGCAATATAAGTAAACAGCGTAAACATCCCGGCCGACTGGATCATGGTGGTGGCCACCACCAGCACCATCGGCGTGTGCCGCAGCACCGCGCCCCAGGCCGCCCGCCCCACCGGCTCCACATACAGCCGCGGCGGCAAGGCCCGCCACACGCCCACCGATGCGCCCAGCGCCAGCAAACCCACCAGCCCCATGCTGAAGCGCCAGCCCAGCGTGCTGGCGATCCACGTCCCCATCGGCACGCCCACCACGCTGGCCACGCTCCAGCCCAGGAAGACAAAGCTGATGGCGCGCCCGCGCGTCTGCGCGTTGACCAGCAACGGCAAGGTGGCAGCGGCTTGCGGGGTGTAGATGGCCGCGCCGATCGCGCTCAGGAAGCGAATCGCCATCAGGCTGGCAAAGCTCGGCGCGAAGGCCGCGGCCAGGTGCATCGCGGCATAGACCAGCAGCGCGCCCGCCAGCAGCAGCCGGCGGTCGATGCGCGAGCCAAGCGTGGCGAACAAGGGCGCGCCGACGCAGGTCGCCAGCGCAAACACGGAGATCAGCTGGCCGGCGGTGCCGGCGCCGAGCTGGAAATCGCCGGCAATGTCATTGAGCATGCCGGTGACGATCATCGCGCCGGTACCGATGACAAAATTGCCAAGGCACAGCATCACGAGCCTGGGATCCATGGCGACCGGGGCAGGGAAAAGGAGGTGGGCAGGACGAAAAGCGCGGCCAGAGGCCGCGCGGGAAGTCCGAGTGTAGCGGTTTTGCCTTGTTCGCGTTGAGCGTAGCGCACTCGCCGGCCGAGGGGGGCCGGCGGGGCTAGCGTCTACGGCCTGGCGCTTATCGCGACAGCGCCGGGGTCAGCGCCTTGGGATTGGCGATGCTGTCATGCTTGCCGCTCAGCACATCGAGGATGTTCTGGAAGGCAATGCGGAAGTACATCTCATAGCTTTCGCGCTCGACATAGCCCAGGTGCGGCGTGCAGATGCAGTTTTCCATGCGCAGCAGGGCGTGGCCCTGCAGGATGGGCTCGGACTCGAACACGTCGACCGCCGCCATGCCGGGGCGCCCGCGGTTGAGCGCGGCCAGCAGGGCGTTTTCCTCGACCAGCTCGGCGCGGCTGGTGTTGACGAACAGCGCGGTGGGCTTCATGCGGGAGAAGTCGGCCAGCTTGACTAGCCCGCGGGTCTCGTCAGTCAGGCGCAGGTGCAGCGACAGGACATCGCTGTCGGTAAACAATTGCTCTTGCGACTCGGCCACGGCCAGGCCGTCCTCGCGCGCGCTTTTCTGAGAGTTCTCGCGTCCCCATACCAGCACGTTCATGCCGAAGGCGCGGCCGTAGCCCGCCAGCAGCTTGCCGATCTTGCCATAGCCCCAGATCCCGAGTGTCTGCCCGCGCAGCACCTGGCCCAGGCCGAAGTTGGGCGGCATGGTGGTGGACTTGAGCCCGGACTGCTGCCAGGCGCCATGCTTGAGGCTGGCCACGTACTGGGGAATGCGCCGCTGGGCCGCCATGATCAACGCCCAGGTGAGCTCGGCCGGGGCCACGGGCGAGCCCGCGCCTTCCAGCACCGCCACGCCGCGCTCGGTACAGGCCTCGACATCCACATGGCCGCCAATGCGCCCGGTCTGGCTGATGATCTTGAGCTTGGGGAGTTTTTCCAGCAGTTGCCGGGTGATGCGCGACCGTTCGCGGATAAGCACCACGGCTTCCACGTCGGACAGGCGTGCCGCCAACTGGCCTACGCCCTTGACGGTGTTGTTGAACACCTTGACGTCATGGCTATCGAGCAGGCTGAAGCATGACAGCTTGCGAACGGCATCCTGATAATCGTCGAGTACGGCAATCTTCATCGGAAACTCTAGTTTGGCTATCGCAAGGTGCGCACACCCACATTGCGGCGCACCCATCAACGTTATAGTTTTAGCATCTGCCGCCCGACATCGCACCGGATGCAGCACGCTGCGGGAACAATCCCGCGCGACGCGAAAGTGAGCCGACGGACAGGCAAACGAGACAATACGGCATGGCCCGGAATCGCGCACGAACATTGCTGCGGAGCAAAAAACAGCGGCGTGCGGCGGTGGTATCCTTGCCGGTTCCGATGCCGCCCCAGATTGTCGGTCGAGCCTTGCTCCCGTCACCCGGGCCACATCGGACAAAGCCTGCCCGGCCCTGTCACAGGCGAAGCGCCACTGTAGCGCAGCCGCGGGGCCTGTCGCGACCTTTTGCGCAGTTCCGGTCGCTGTGGAGTTGTAACGGGATGTGACGATCCTGGCCTGAGCCATCCTACCCGGCCCGGTGCGGAACCAGCGGCGAATTGCCGCGGTCTGCCCTGGTCGTGGGGCCGCCGCCAGCCGTCTCCCGACGCGGCAACCGGCCAGGCTTTGCAAGATTTTCCTTTACGCTTTGGAGTTGCAGTATGAACCACCCCGCCATGCAGGGCACGCCCGCACTCAACGTTCCAGCCTGGGTCAAGCACCAGAAGCTGGTCGCCTGGGTCGCCGAGTTCGCCGCCCTTGCCAAACCCGACAATATCTACTGGTGCGACGGCTCGCAGGAAGAGTACGACCGCCTGTGCGAACAGATGGTCGCCGCCGGCACCATGAAGCGCCTGAACCCGGCCAAGCGCAAGAACTCGTTCCTGGCGCTGTCCGATCCGTCCGACGTGGCACGTGTGGAAGACCGCACCTTCATCTGCTCGCAGAAGAAGGAAGACGCCGGCGCCACCAACAACTGGACCGCCCCGGCTGAAATGCGCCAGACGCTGTCCGGCCTGTTCGACGGCTGCATGCGCGGCCGCACGCTGTACGTGGTGCCATTCTCGATGGGCCCGCTGGGCTCGCCGATCGCCCACATTGGCGTGGAACTGTCGGATTCGCCGTACGTTGCCGTCAACATGCGCATCATGACGCGCATGGGCCGCGCCGTGTTCGACGTGCTGGGCACCGACGGCGAGTTCGTGCCGTGCGTGCACACCGTGGGCAAGCCGCTGGCTGCCGGCGAGAAAGACGTGGCGTGGCCGTGCAACCCGACGAAGTACATCGTCCATTTCCCGGAAACGCGCGAAATCTGGTCGTACGGCTCAGGCTACGGCGGCAACGCGCTGCTGGGCAAGAAGTGCTTCGCACTGCGCATTGCGTCCACCATGGGCCGCGACGAAGGCTGGCTGGCCGAGCACATGCTGATCCTGGGCGTGACGTCGCCGGAAGGCAAGAAGTACCACGTGGCCGCTGCGTTCCCGTCGGCCTGCGGCAAGACCAACTTCGCCATGCTGATCCCGCCCAAGGGCTTCGAAGGCTGGAAGGTCACCACCATCGGCGACGACATCGCCTGGATCAAGCCGGGCCAGGACGGCCGCCTGTACGCCATCAACCCGGAAGCCGGCTACTTCGGCGTGGCCCCGGGCACCAGCGAGAAGACCAACTTCAACGCGATGGCTACGCTCAAGGAAAACGTCATCTTCACCAACGTGGCGCTGACCGACGACGGCGACGTGTGGTGGGAAGGCATGACCAAGGAAGCTCCGGCGCACCTGACCGACTGGCAAGGCAAGGACTGGACCCCGGCCATCGCCAAGGAAAACGGCGCCAAGGCTGCCCACCCGAACGCCCGCTTCACCGCCCCGGCCGTGCAGTGCCCGTCGATCGACGATAACTGGGACAACCCGGCCGGCGTCGCCATCGATGCGTTCATCTTCGGCGGCCGCCGCTCCACCACCGTGCCGCTGGTGACGGAAGCCCGCAACTGGACCGAAGGCGTCTACATGGCCGCCACCATGGGCTCGGAAACCACCGCCGCCGCTGCCGGCCAGCAAGGCGTGGTGCGCCGCGACCCGTTCGCCATGCTGCCGTTCTGCGGCTACAACATGAGCGACTACTTCGGCCACTGGCTGGCGCTGGGCAAGAAGCTGGAAGCTGCCGGCGCCAAGCTGCCGGGCATCTACTGCGTCAACTGGTTCCGCAAGGACGCGGACGGCAACTTCGTGTGGCCGGGCTTTGGCGAGAACATGCGCGTGCTGTCGTGGATGATCGACCGCGTCGAAGGCCGCGGCAAGGGCACCGACCACGTGTTCGGCACCTCGCCCCGCTTCGAGGACCTGAACTGGGAAGGCCTGGACTTCACCCAGCAGCAATTCGAGCAAGTCACCTCGATCGACCACGCCGCCTGGCAACAGGAACTGGCGCTGCATGAGGAGCTGTTCACGCAACTCAAGCACAACCTGCCGCAAGCCCTGGTGGATGCCAAGGCCGCGCTGGCCAAGCGTCTGGCTGCCTAAATAACAGGCAGGCCCGGCCTCGCTGACAAACCTGATGCATCGGCCGGAGCCGTCGAACAGGCCAAAACCACACGCTACGACGACGGCTGTCGCTCCAGCCTTGCCAGCAATCTCGAAAGCCCACCCCGGAAACGGGGCGGGCTTTTTTCATTTGGGCCCGCCCGGTCCGCCCTCGGCGCCGGCATGTTCCACGGCGAACTTCACCAGTTCGGCGCGGCCCTCGATGCCCAGCTTGCGCCGCAGGTTGAGCCGGTGGGTCTCGATGGTGCGCACCGACACGCCCAGCGCGGCGGCAATGTCCTTGTTGGCCTGGCCGCGGCCGATGCAGTTGAAGATGTCGCGCTCGCGCGGAGTAAGCGCGTCGAGCGGCCCGGCGGCCGGGCTTTGCTCGGCCATGCTGCGGGCGATGCGGGCGCTGTAGAACACGCGGCCGGCCAGCACTGCGGCGATGGCGGCCATCAGTTCGTCGGCGGGCGCATCCTTGAGCACATAGCCGCGCGCGCCGGCGCGGATCGCCTGGCGCACGTATTCGAGGTTGTCGTGCATCGACACGATCAGCACGGCCAGTTCGGGATAGTCCTCGTGCAACGCGGCGGCCAGTGCGATGCCGCCCATGCCCCGCATGCCGATATCGGTGATGACCAGCTCAGGCATGTGCTCGGCGCTGGCCCGCGCCAGCCAGGCCAGCGCGGCCTCGCCGTCGTCGGCTTCGCCCACCACCGTGAGCTCGGGCTGCAGGCTAAGACGCATGCGCATGCCGTCGCGCACCAGCGCGTGGTCGTCGATCAGCAGGACGCGGGCGGGGGCGGGGGTCATGAGTGGGTGTTTCCTGGTGAATCTGGCAAATTTGGGTTGTGGCGTATGGTCGACTGCACCGGCACTACCGGAACCGCGGCGCTCAGCCTGGTCGCGCCCGGCCCGGAGACGATATCGAACTCGCCGCCCAGCGCGGCGACGCGCTCGCGCAGATTGCGCAGGCCGATGCCGCGCTTCGGATCGAGCTGCATGCGTGCCACGTCGAAGCCGGCGCCGTCGTCCTGCACGGTCAGCCGGGTAGCGTTGGCGTCAAACGCCAGCACCAGCGTGACATGGCGCGCATGCGCATGCCGCTCCACATTGGTCAGCGCCTCCTGGGCGATGCGGTAGAGGGCCGTGGCCTGCTCGTCGGCGAGTTCGCGCGGCTTGCCCGTGTGCGACACCGCAATCTGCAGCCCGCTGCCTTCCTGCATCTCGCGTGCCAGGTGCTGCAGCGCCGCGAACAGGCCAAGGTCGTCAAGCAGGGCAGGGCGCAGGTTGCGCGCCACCCGGCGCACCTCATTGAAGACCGTATCCAGCCGGACCAGCGCCGTGCCAAGCACGGGCGCAACCGAGGCGCCCTCGGCCGGGGCCATGCGCAGGCGGTTGGTGGCGGTCTCCAGCAGCAGCTTGACCGACACCAGCAACTGGCTGATGCCGTCGTGCAGCTCGCGCGACAGCCGCGCGCGTTCTTCTTCCTGCGACTGCACCACGCGCTGCGCCAGCTGCCGCAGTTTGGCGTCGGCCTCGCGGTGCTCGCTCACATTGAGCGCCAGGCCGCTGGCGGCCACCAGCAGGATGCTGATCGCGGCAATCACGCCGATCCAGGCCATGGTCTCGCGGATATCGGTCTCCGCCCGCGCATCGAGCTGGCGCAGGGTGCGCTCCACGTCGTCGAGATAGATGCCGGTGCCCAGCATCCAGTTCCACTCCGGCACGGCGACCACGTAACCCAGCTTGGGGGCCAGTTGCTGCGAGGAGGGCTTTCTCCACATATAGCGCACCGACCCACCGCCGGCGCGGGCCGCGGCGATCAGCTTCTGGATGGTGAGCGCGCCCTGCGGGTCACGCAAGCTCCACAAATCCTGCCCGACCAGCTCGGGCTGGCGCGGGTGCATCAGGTTGCGGCCCTGCAGGTCGTAGAGAAAGAAGTAGCCGTCGGGGCCGTAGTCCAGGCGCGCCAGGGCCTGCATGGCGGCGTCGCGGGTGGCCGCATCGTTGTGGCCCGAGCGCACCATCGGCGCGATCGCGCTTTGCGCCAGTTCTACGTAGTGGCGCAGCTCGACTTCCTTGCTCTGCAGGTAGGCCGCCTCGACCAGCGCGCGCTCGTGGCTTGCCAGCTGGGTGGCCTGGTAACGCACGGCCAGCGCGATGCCGAACATGGCCACGGCGAGCGGCGCGACGGCCAGTAACAGGATTTTCTGACGGAGTTTCATCGGGACCGGGGTAAACACGGATGACGCGCAAGCGGCATGCGAGCGTCGATCTACGTAGTAACACGCAGCATCGCTGCGTAGTTCCGCGCTTGTGCCGCCAGGGACGGGTGTCAATACTACACGCCGGACGCGCGAGTGCCGCACAGGCGGCGCAATGCATGCGTCCTGCGCAGTGGGTGCGGCTAGCGTCTGAGCTGTTTGCATCGCCCGCCTGCGACGACCAGATCCGGATCTTGCGAGACATACCGGGCGTCGACGGAGACATGGCAGGAACCAACCCGCCGCCCACCCCTCCGCCCGCCGCCACCAGGGGACGCCACCCGCGCCCCCCTTGCTTCCGGCACCTGCCGCCGCCGGCATTCCTAAAAATGGTCTGAGGAGACCCTCATCATGAATCGCATCGGGCAACACCTGGTGTGGCTGGCCGTCGCCGTCCTTGGCGCCTTTGCCTTTGCCACCGTTGCACTGTCTCGCGGCGAAGCCGTCAGTGCCTTGTGGATCGTGGTCGCCGCGATCTGTATCTATCTGATCGCTTACCGCTACTACAGCAAGTTCATCGCCGAGAAGGTGATGCAGCTCGATCCCAAACGCATGACGCCGGCCTGGCGCCATAACGACGGGCTGGACTACGTGCCGACCAACAAGGCGGTGCTGTTCGGCCACCACTTCGCCGCCATTGCCGGCGCCGGCCCGCTGGTGGGCCCGGTGCTGGCCGCGCAGATGGGCTATATGCCCGGCATGCTGTGGATCCTGGCGGGCGTGGTGTTTGCCGGCGCGGTGCAGGACTTCATGGTGCTGTTCATCTCCACGCGCCGCGACGGCCGCTCGCTGGGCGACCTGATCAAGTCCGAGATGGGCACGGTGCCCGGCATGATCGCGCTGTTCGGCTGCTTCATGATCATGATCATCATCCTGGCAGTGCTGGCGCTGATCGTGGTGAAGGCGCTGGCGGACTCGCCCTGGGGCACCTTCACGGTGGGGGTGACGATTCCTATCGCCATCTTCATGGGTATCTACACGCGCTACATCCGCCCGGGCCGCATCGGCGAGGTGTCGGTGATCGGTTTCGTGCTGCTCATGCTCGCCATCATCGGCGGCCAGTATGTGCATGAGAGCGCCGTGCTGGCGCCACTGTTCACCTACGACGGCAAGGCGCTGACGTGGATGCTGATCATCTACGGCTTTATCGCCGCCGTGCTGCCGGTGTGGCTGTTGCTGGCCCCGCGCGACTATCTCTCCACTTTCCTGAAGATCGGCACCATCATCGCGCTGGCCATCGGCATCCTGATCGTGGCGCCGGAGCTGAAGATGCCGGCGTTCACACAGTTCGCCAAGGGCGGCGGGCCGGTGTGGTCGGGCAACCTGTTCCCGTTCCTCTTCATCACCATCGCCTGCGGCGCGGTGTCGGGCTTCCACGCGTTGATCTCCTCGGGCACCACGCCCAAGCTGCTTGAGAGCGAAGCGCATATGCGCTTTATCGGCTATGGCGCGATGCTGGCCGAGTCCTTCGTCGCCATCATGGCGCTGGTGGCCGCCTCGGTGATCGAGCCGGGCGTCTACTTCGCCATGAACAGCCCGGCAGCCGTGATCGGCACCTCGCCGGAAACGGTAGCCCAGGTGGTTTCGGGCTGGGGCTTCGTGATCACGCCCGACGTGCTGATCCAGACCGCCAAGGACGTTGGCGAGAACTCCATCATCTCGCGCGCCGGCGGCGCACCGACGCTGGCCGTGGGCATTGCCCACATCCTGCACCAGGTGGTGGGCGGCCAGGCCATGATGGCCTTCTGGTACCACTTCGCCATCCTGTTCGAGGCGCTGTTCATCCTGACCGCGGTAGATGCGGGCACCCGCGCGGGCCGCTTCATGCTGCAGGACCTGCTGGGCAGCTTCGTGCCGTCGTTTCGCCGCACCGACTCGCTGCCGGCCAACCTGATCGCCACCGCGCTGACCGTATCGTTCTGGGGCTATTTCCTGTACCAGGGCGTGGTTGACCCGCTGGGCGGCATCAACACGCTGTGGCCGCTGTTCGGCATCTCCAACCAGATGCTGGCTGCGGTGGCGCTGGTGCTCGGCACCTGCGTGCTGGTCAAGATGAAGCGCGGCCAGTACGCCTGGGTCACCCTGGTGCCCACCATCTGGCTGCTGATCTGCACGCTGACCGCCGGCTGGCAAAAGCTGTTCGACGCCGACCCCAAGGTCAGCTTCCTGACCCACGCGGCCAAGTTCAGCGACGCCATCGCCCAAGGCAAGGTGCTGGCTCCGGCCAAGTCGATGGAGCAGATGCATCGCATCGTCTTCAACGACTACCTGGATGCCGGACTGTGCGCGCTGTTCATGTTCGTGGTGCTGTCGATCGTGTTCTACGGCTTCAAGACCGCGATGAAGGCTCGCACGCAGAGCCGCCCGAGCGACCGCGAAACGCCGTTCGAAGCGATGCCGGCTTCGGCTTCGGCGCAGCATTGAGTGGGTGCGCTGGCCACCGGCCAGCGCTAACCCGATATCGGGCTTGGATTTGGAAACAGGAGATCCATCATGCTTGAGCAACTTGGAACCATGGGACGCTACCTGGGCCAGTCCCTGCGCCTGATGGTGGGTTTGCCGGATTACCAGACCTATGTGGCGCACATGGAGGCCACCCACCCCGACCGCGAACCCATGACCTACGAGGCATTCTTTCGCGAACGGCAGGAGGCCCGCTACGGCGGGGGGCAGGGAAAATGTTGCTGACCTGCACGTGGCGTGCGGCACGCACACAGGAATGTGAGTGCGCATAGCCGCACAACCATCCTAACCCCGCAGTAACTCCGCGCTTCACGCCGTTAAAGAACGGTCCACCAATGCTGGCGGACCGTTTGACGTTTCTGCAGCGGTTACAGCGCCTTACACGTGGTTACAGCAAGGTCGCGGCTACATCTCTACACTTGCGTCACAGTTGCTCAACCCAAGGAAGAAGAACATGTCTCGGCACCCCGTTCGCAGTTTCACCCTGGCCATCGCCCTGGCGGCATCCGCCCTGCCGGTGTTTGCGGGCGATATGAATAATGCCCTCGGCGGCGCACTCGGCGGTGTCGCCGGCGCGGCGGTCGGTGGCGCGCTTGGCGGCTCGACCGGTGCGGTGATCGGCGGCGCCGTTGGCGGCGGCGCAGGCGGCGCGGTCACATCCAACCGCCGCGAGCGCACTGGCGCCATCATCGGCGGCGCGCTGGGCGGCGGCGCAGGCACGGCAGCGGGCAACGCCATGGGCGGGCGCACCGGCGGCCTGCTGGGCGCGGCGGTTGGCGGCGGTGCAGGTGCTGCGCTGGGCGGCAACGTCTCGCGCAGCAACTCCTACGCGGACGAACGCGGCCGCGGCTACCGCGACGACCGCTACTACCGCAGCGGCTACAAGCGCAAGCACGGCCGTGGCCACAACCATCACGATCACGACGATTGATCTGCATGGCGCAGGCGGGATCATCCCCCGCCCGCAGGCAGCCGGCCTACGACGCCGGCAACAAAAACGGGCCATGACTGGCCCGTTTTTTTATGCCCCGACGCCGGTCCGAAAACCTGGCCGGGGGTATCATGCATCACCCGATACGCGCGAGCGAACGCGGCACAAGCGGCGTCCCAAAAACAAACACGCCCATACCGGCGTGGTACGGGCGTGTCCTCCATGTAGTACGGAGAGAGAGCTTTCGCTCCCTCCCCGTCGGCCTGTGGAGATCAGCCGAAAGGGATGGAACCGCCATCAGAAGCGGTTCCCGCCGACAGGGCGCCTGAATTACAGGGCAGCGGCGCCGTCGGTGAAGACGTCGAACTTGCCGGCCTTGGCGCCGTCGGTGTACGGGTCGAACTTGCCAACGCGGGCGCCATCCGTGAACGGGTCGAACTTGCCGGCACGAGCGCCGTCGGTAAAGCTGTCGAACTTGCCAGCGCGGCCGCCGTTGCTGTAGACCGAAGCCTGGGTGGCGCGGGCGCCATCGGTGTAGGGGTCGAACTTACCGGCCTTGGCAAATGCGGGGGCGGCGGTCAGGGCGGCTGCAAGCGTGGTGGCAGCGGCGATCAGGGCGAAACGTTGGCTTTTCATGATTGAATCCTTTCCACAGGCAGGACACCTAGTCTTCTCAGCAGCCTTCGCTGCAATGCGGCATCCGATGGCTTCATATTAGGCATTTCCCTGATATGAATAAATATTGCCCCAGACAATGATTAGTTGTAGTTTTAACAATAAACAACCCACTTTCCGTAAAAGTTCGCGGGCAAGACTGGAGACTATGTCATGGACCGGCTGCAATCGATGCGCGTCTTTTCCAAAGTGGTCGAGCTCGGCAGCTTTGCTCGTGCGGCGCAACAATTGGAAATGTCCAATGCGGTGGTGACGCGCTACGTGGCCGACCTGGAGAGCCACCTTGGCACGCGCTTGCTCAATCGCACCACCCGCAGCCTGTCGCTGACCGACGCCGGGGAAACCTACCTGCAGCGTTGCCAGCAGATCCTGGAGGATGTAGAGGAGGCCGAGGCCGTGGTGACGGCACGCAGCCAGTCGCTCTCCGGCACGCTACGGCTGGTGACGCCGGTGATGTTCGGCCTGCACCTGCTGCCGGACACGCTGGCGCGCTTCCAGGCCCTGTACCCGGAAGTGGTATTCGACGTGCAGCTGTCGGACCGTATCGTCGATATCGTGGAGGAGGGCCGCGACGTGGGCGTGGTGCTGTCGGACCTGGGGCTGGGCTCGCACCTGGTGGCGCGCCCGCTGATCTCCGCCGAGATCATCCTGTGCGCCTCGCCAGGCTACCTGCGCAAGCACCCGCCGCTGCGCCACGCGCACGAGCTGACCAACCACCGCTGTATCGCAATGCGCCTTCCCACCGCGGAGCATGAGTGGACGCTGTCGGGCCCGGAGGGCGAGGTGACGGTGCCGATCCGCCCGGGCCTGCTGTGCAGCAATGCCGAGCTGGCACACCAGGCGGCGCTGGCCGACATGGGCGTGGCGATGCTGTCATCCTACCTGGCGCGCCCCAATATCGAGGCGGGGCGGCTGACGCACATCCTGCCGCAGTACCAGTTGCCGAAACGCGATATCAGCGTGGTCTACCCGAGCCGCAAGTTCCTGCCGACCAAGGTCCGCGCCTTTATCGATTTCCTGCTCGAAGAGGGCAAGATCCGCAGCGACAACCAGTAGGGGAATCGCAGGATCGAGGGATAAAGGGATAAAAGGCAAGCGCGGAGCCGGCAGGACGCCGGCTCCGCGCGCGGCTCACTCCTCCTCGGCGTCGGCCGTGGCTTCGTCATCGGCGCGGGACTTGCCGGTAGCGCGCTTGGCTGCCGGCGTCTTGGCCGCGGCTTTCTTCGCTGCGGGTGCCTTCTTGGCGGCGGGGGCCTTCTTGGCCGCCACCTTCTTGGCCGGCGCCTTGGCCTTGCTCACCGTTTCGGCAGCCTGATCCTCGCCGCCAGCCTTGGCGGACGTGGTCTTGGCCGCTGCGCCCTTGGCCGCGGTCTTGGCGCCCGCCTTGGGCTCGCGCGCCTCGAACTCGAAGCCGATCTTGCCGTCCGGCTGCTTGGCCAGGAAGGCCTTGAAGTTGCGCCCGGTGCGCGATGACTTGAAGCCGGTCAGCAGGTCCGTGCGGCCCACGCCCAGCAGCTTGCCGATCTGCTCGCGCGAGATCTCCTGCTGCAGGATGATCTTGCCCGTGGTGAAGTCGCAGGCCTTGGGCACGGCCACGCTGTTCTCGCACACGTACTTCATGCCGTGCTCGTACACCGAGCCGCCGCACTTGGGACAGGCACCAACCGCTTCCTGCCCGCTGAAGTCGACCGGCTCGCCGTCGTTGTCGTCGTCGTTCTGGCCGAAGTCGAATTCCATCTTGTAATGGCCTTCGTCGTCCTTGCCCAGCTTGAGGATGGCGGCGAACGGCCGGCCCATCTTGCTGCGGAAGCCTTGCAGCGGACCGATTTCCTTCTTCAGCAGCAGTTCTTCGACTTCGTCGATCTCGAACTGGCGCCCACCCGGGATCTTGCTGATCGAGAATTCGCACGCGGTGCAGGCAAAGCGGCGGTAGTTCTCCTTGACCTGGCTGCCGCACTGCGGGCAGGGCGTGGCCAGCGTGGCGTAGTCGCCCGGAATTGTGTCGCTGTCGTATTCCTTGGCGCGCTTGACGATCTGCTGCGTCATCTGCGCGATCTCGCGCATGAACTCGTCGCGCTTGAGGCCGCCGCGCTCGATCTGCGACAGCTTGTGCTCCCATTCGCCGGTCAGCTCGGCCTGGGTCAGTTCCTGCACGCCCAGGCCGCGCAGCAGCGTCATCAGCTGGAAGGCCTTGGCGGTGGGAATCAGCTCGCGGCCTTCGCGCACCAGGTATTTCTCGGCGAGCAGGCCTTCGATGATGGCCGCGCGCGTGGCTGGCGTGCCCAGGCCCTTGCCGGCCATGGCCTCGCGCAGCGCGTCGTCGTCCACCAGCTTGCCGGCGCCCTCCATGGCGGACAGCAGCGTGGCTTCGTTGTAGCGCGCGGGCGGCTTGGTGGTCAGCATCACGCCGTCGACCTTGTCGACCTTGACGCGCTCGTCCTTGGCCACCGCCACCAGGTTGGCCTCGTCGCCCTGGGCTTCACGGCCATAGACCACCAGCCAGCCGGGATTGACCAGGACCTTGCCCTCGGTCTTGAAATGATGGCCGGCCACCTCGGTAATGCGGGTGGTGACCTGGAACTCGGCCGCCGGGAAGAACACCGCCAGGAAGCGGCGCACCACCAGGTCATACAGCCTCTGCTCCGGCTCCGAGAGGTTCTTCGGGGCTTGCAGCGTCGGGATGATAGCGAAGTGATCGCTGATCTTGCTGTTGTCGAAGATCTTCTTGTTGGGCTTGATCCACCCGCTGGCCAGCACCTTCTTGGCGTGCGGCAGGTAGTTCGGCGAACTCTCGGCCAGCATGTCCATGGTCTGCTTGACCGTGTCCAGGTAGTCCTCGGGCAGCGCGCGCGCATCGGTACGCGGGTAGGTCAGCACCTTGTGCTTTTCGTACAGCGCCTGGGCCAGGCCGAGGGTGTTCTTGGCCGAGAAGCCGAAGCGCGAGTTGGCCTCGCGCTGCAGCGTGGTCAGGTCGAACAGCGCCGGCGACTGCTGCGAGGACGGCTTGGACTCTTCGGTGACGGTGCCGGTCTTGTCACGGCAGGCCGCCACGATGCTCTTGGCCTCGGCCTCGCTCCACAGGCGCGACTCGCGCGTCTCGGGATCGAACTCGCTCTTCTTGAACTTGGGGTCGAACCAGCGGCCTTCGTAGAGGCCGGCGGCGGCGATGAACTCGGCGCGCACTTCCCAGTAGTCGCGCGGGATGAACTTCTTGATCTTCTCTTCGCGCTCCACCACGATCGACAGCGTGGGGGTCTGCACCCGGCCAACCGTGGTCAGGAAGAAGCCGCCGCCCTTGCTGTTGAACGCGGTCATGGCGCGCGTGCCGTTGATGCCCACCAGCCAGTCGGCTTCCGAGCGGCAGCGCGCGGCGTCCGCCAGCGGCAGCATGTCGGCATCGTCGCGCAGGCGGGCAAAGCCGTCGCGGATTGCCTGCGGCGTCATGGACTGCAGCCACAGGCGCTGCACCGGCTGCTTGGCCTTGGCCTGCTGCTGGATCAGGCGGAAGATCAGCTCCCCTTCTCGCCCCGCGTCGCAGGCGTTCACCAGGCCGGTGACGTCCTTGCGCTTGATCAGGCGGTTGAGCACCTTCAGCCGCGACTCGGTCTTGGGGATGGGGCGCAGGTCGAAGTGGGGGGGAATCACCGGCAGGTTGGCGAAGCTCCACTTGCCTCGCTTGACTTCGTATTCGTCCGGGGCGGCGATTTCAACCAGGTGGCCGACGGCCGACGAAAGAACGTAATCGTCACTTTCGAAGTATTCGTCATGCTTGGTAAAGCCCCCGAGGGCACGGGCGATATCGGCCGCAACCGATGGCTTTTCCGCGATGATGAGGGCTTTTGACATGGATCGGATCCTTGCTGGCCGCACTCTGGCGACCTGCGAATTGTTGCCACTAAGGGCTCTGCACTATATGTAAACAGCGAGCTTGGGGCTTTGAGGCGCCAATAATAAGCGCGGTTCCGACGGCGGTGCAAGCAAGCTGCCTCCGCCGTCGCCGTCAAACGGGCGCTGCTGGCATGCGGGCCGGCCCTGAACAGCCGCTGCCCGCTTCGTTTTTTGACTGCATTTTTCCGGCGGTGCTCCCGGCCTGCGCCTGGCGCCGATGACCGGAGTTAGACGTCGTTAGCGTGCGGCGCCAGCCACTCGAGCACGTCCGGGACTTCCGCGCCGGCTGTCGCCGGCATGGCCGCGCCGCGCGCCAGCATGCGCTCGAGCACTTCGATATGCGGCAAAAGTGTCCCGTAGAACTGCGGGACTCCACCCGCCGCCGGCTGCACCAGCAGCGTCGGAAAGTTGTCGATATCCAGGTCGCCCAGCTGGTCGGCATGGGTTTCGATATCGATCCAAACGAAGCAATCGCCAGGAAACCGGGCGGCAAGCGCCGCGAACGCCTCCTGGTAGGTGCCGCAGGTGCCGCACCAGGCTGCGCACAGGCAGGCTACCAGGCGGCCTTGCGGACGCGCTGCCAGCGCCTGGGCGATCGCGCCCTGGTCCTGCTCCGGAAAGTAAACGGTCATGGCGGGGGAAACATGAGCCTTTTCAGGCACGGGAAATCGTTTGATTGTAGCGGCCGCCAGGAAATCCGTATTTTGGCCCGCCGTCCTGGGATCGCTCACTAGCTTACACGCCGATAGACATTGCCCGGCAGGCGCTCCACCGCGCCCGCCAGTTCCAGGGCCAGCAGGCTGGCCACCACTTGCTCGGGCGGCAGGGCGGTGCGCGCACACAGCGCGTCCAGCGTGACGGGGTCGTGGGTGAGCGTCAGGCCGAGGACATCGTCGAGCGCCGGCATAGGTGCCGGCGCCACCGGCCGGGCGGCATCCCCGGCCATGCCAAGTTCCTCGAGCACGTCCTGCGCGGTTTCCACCAGCTTGGCGCCCTGGCGGATCAGCAGGTGGCAACCCTTGGACAACGGCGCATGGATCGAGCCGGGAATGGCGTAGACCTCGCGCCCCATCTCGGCCGCCAGCCGCGCCGTGATCAGCGACCCCGAGCGCGCCGCCGCCTCCACCACCAGCACGCCGCGCGCGAGCGCCGCGATGATGCGGTTGCGTTGGGGGAAGTGGTGGCTGCGCCCGGGCATGCCGAGCGCGAACTCGCTGACGATGGCGCCATGGGACGCGATGCGGTGGGCCAGGTCGCGGTGGCGGGCAGGGTAGACCAGGTCGGCGCCGGTGCCGATCACCGCCACGGTGCCGCCAGTGCCCTCCAGCGCCCCCTCATGGGCCGCGCCATCGATGCCCAGCGCGAGCCCCGACACCACGGCCAGCCCGGCGCCGGACAACACGCGGGCGAAGCGCCGCGCGTCCTCCACGCCCTGCACGGTGGCGCTGCGCGCACCGACCATGGCAATGGCCGGGCCGCCAAGCGCTTCCAGCCGGCCTTTGACGTACAGCACCAGCGGCGGGTCGGACAGATCCAGCAAGGGGCGGGGATAGGCGGCATCGGCCAGCGTCACCACATGGTTGCCGGGCTCGGCGGCCCAGGCCACGGTGCGCTCGACCAGCGCCATGGTGACGGCATCGGGCGGTGCCAGCAGTGCCCGGGCATGCTTCTCGGGAATGACACCCGCCAGTGCGCTGACGGTTTGCGCCAGCAGTTGGCGCGGCAGGCCGAAGATGGCCAGCAACTGGCGCAAGGCGCCTGTGCCCAGGCCGCGGGCACCGGTCAGCCGCAGCCACGCCTCGATGTCGGCAGCGCTGCGGGTGGTGGCGGGCACCGGCGCCGGGTTGGCGCCGGCTGCTGCCAGCCCGGTCAACGCGGCGATGTCACGCGGTCGCCCACCTCGATCGCGTTCGAGGCATCGGTGACCAGGGCATAGGCCACGCCGGGAAACACGCGGAACACGAAGGCCAGGCCATAGCGCTCGTCGGGCAGCAGGATGGCGCGGTTGCCGTCCGTGCGATCGCGCACCACCTGGCCGGCGCGCGACAGCGCGAGCACGTGGCCGGGCTCCAGGCCCGCGGCGGTGCCGATATTGAGCACGACCACCTGCTTGGCGCCGCCGAACTGCACGCCGCCGTAGACCGCCGCGATGCGGCCATCGAGCATGACATCCGGCGCACGCGGCACATAGCGCACCGGCTCGCGCGCCGGCTGGGGCATCAGCAAGGTGCCGGAGCCCATTTCCTGCTGGGCCTGGGTGACCTTGACGGTGGTTACCGCGTCGAAGCCTTCCGGCAGGCGCGACACGCGGACATTGCCCTGGTACTCGGCCTCGTAGCCCAGCACGATGCCGGTGACGGGATCCTTGATCGGCTTGACCGGCTTGAAGGCCTGCCAGTCGCTGCCGACCACCGCCTCGGGCGGGGAGACGCCGCGCGCGTAGGCGGTGTCGCCCATGCCCAGGTAGACCCGCGACTCGGGCAGGGCGATGATGCGCGCCGAGGTCTCCAGCGTGCCCTCGTCCACCACCAGCGGGCGGATCAGGAATGGCTCGACGTCCTTGGCGGAAATGCTGGCGATGGCGCCCTCGGGCCCGCCTTCGCTGCGCACGGCCGGCGTGAGCCGCACCGTGCCGCCGGCATCGGGGCTGGTGGAGAGCCAGGCGCGGCCGTCGCGCTGAATCAGGTACAGGACCTGGCCGGGATAAATCAGGTGTGGATTGTGGATCTGCTGCTGGTTCATGCCCCACAGCTCGGGCCAGCGCCAGGGCTGGCGCAGGAAGCGCCCGGAGATCCCCCAAAGCGTGTCGCCCCCGCGCACGACATACTGCTGGGGCGCGTCCGAAGCCAGGTCGGCGGCGGCAATGCCTTGTTGCGCGGTGACGGTGGCCTGGGCCCGCTGGGCCGTGGTGACGGTAAGATCGGCGGCATGCACTGGCGCCCCTGTGACGGCAGTGATTCCGGCCGCACACATTATCCAATGGGCAAACGCGTACGGCCTGCGGCCCGGCGCCGCCTGGTGTTCTTTGGTAAGATCGCGCATTTTCTCGAACCGGCTGGCAGAACAGCCGGATTGACCCTGGAGAGCGCGCCTGTTGCGGCGCGCCTTGAATTTTTGTACTTGCGCCCCGATTCTGCATGTAAACACCCGTAGCCGCAACGCGCGGGTCACATGTGTGAGCCGCAGGCGTTGCGCCCCAGCATCATGGCTAAACTCGATATCCTGACCTACCCCGATCCCCGCCTGCATACCGTGGCAAAACCGGTTGCCGTGGTGGACGACCGCATTCGCCGCCTGGTGCAGGACATGGCCGAGACCATGTACGAAGCCCCCGGCATCGGCCTGGCCGCGACCCAGGTGGACGTGCACGAACAGGTGGTGGTGATCGATATCTCCGAGACCCGCGACGCGCTGCAGGTGTTCATCAACGCGGAGATCGTCTGGTCCAGCGACACCCGCAAGGTGGCGGAAGAGGGTTGCCTGTCGGTGCCCGAGGTCTACGACCGCGTCGAGCGCCCGGACCATGTGCGCGTGCGCGCCCTGAACGAGAAGGGCGAGCCCTTCGAGATCGAAGCCGACGGCCTGCTTGCCGTGTGCATCCAGCACGAGCTGGACCACCTCAAGGGCAAGGTCTTCGTCGAGTACCTGTCGCCGCTCAAGCTCCAGCGCATCAAGGCCAAGCTGGCCAAGCTGCACAAGCGCGAGCGCACCCGCATGTAAGGCAGCCGGCGCCGGCCGCGCTCCGGTACCGGTCTGCTATCGTATTGCCTTCCCGATGAATCAAGTTACCGGCCGCTGATGCGGCCGGTGCCGCTTTATGCCGGAGCGCGCCATGTCCCAAGCCGCAAGCCCATCCCAAGCGCTGCGCGTTGCCTTTGCCGGCACGCCCGAATTCGCCCGCGTGGCGCTCGAAGCCATCCACGCCGCTGGTTTTCCGGTGGTGGCGGTGCTCAGCCAGCCCGACCGGCCAGCCGGCCGCGGCCTGCAGCTGCAGGCCAGCCCGGTCAAGCAGTACGCGCTGGAGCAGGGCCTGGGCCCGGTGCTGCAGCCGCGCTCGCTGCGCCGCAACGGCAAGTATCCCGAAGAGGCCGGCGCCGCCGTGGACACGCTGGCGCAGATCGCCCCGGATGTCATGGTGGTGGCCGCCTACGGCCTGATCCTGCCGGCCGAGGTGCTGGCGCTGCCGCGCTACGGCTGCCTGAACATCCATGCCTCGCTGCTGCCGCGCTGGCGGGGCGCCGCGCCCATTCACCGCGCCATCGAGGCCGGCGACGCGCACACCGGCATCACGCTGATGCAGATGGACGAAGGGCTGGACACCGGCGCGATGATCCAGGGCGAAACAGTGCCGATCGGCCCCGACGACACCACCGGCACCCTGCACGACACACTGGCCGCGCTCGGCGGGCGCATGGTGGTGCAGGCGCTGCGCCGCCTCTGCGCGGGCCAGCCGCTCGCCGGCACGCCGCAGCCGGCCGAGGGCGTGACCTATGCCGAGAAGATCGGCAAGGAAGAAGCGCCGCTGGACCTGCGCCGCCAGGCTGCGGTGCTGGCCGCCCAGGTGCGCGCCTTCAACCCGTTCCCCGGCGCCACCGTGCAGGTCGGCGAGACCGTCATCAAGTGCTGGCAGGCCCAGCCGCTGGCGGCCACGGCCAGCCACCCGCAGGCGCCGGGCACCGTGCTCGCGGCGGATGCCGACGGCGTGGTGATCGCCTGCGGCGAGGGCGCGCTGCGCGTGACCGAGCTGCAAAAGCCGGGCGGCCGCCGCGTGCCGGCCCAGCAGTTCCTGCAAAGCATGCCGCTGCCGCCGGGTACCCGCTGCGCCGTGCCTGGAGGCACGGCATAATCGCCCTGCGCTTGCGGCAAAGCCACCAGGGCTGACTTGCCGGCAGCGCACTTTGCCTCCCATTCACCGGCAGCCAACCATGCTCGGCATTACTGACCTTCCCTTGTTCGTCGGCGCGGTATTCCTGCTCAATGTGACGCCTGGCCCGGATACGGCCTATATCGTCGGGCGCAGCGTGGCGCAGGGCAGGGCGGCGGGCGTGGTCTCCGCGCTCGGCGTCAGTGCCGGCTGCTGCGTGCACTCGCTGGCCATCGCCTTTGGCCTGACCGCCTTGCTGGCGGCCTCGGCCACCGCCTTTACCCTGATCAAGTTTGCCGGCGCAGCCTACCTGGTGTGGCTTGGGCTACGCCTGGTCTGGCAGCGATCCGCGCCCCCCAGCGCAGACGAGGCCCCCGCCGCGCAGCCGGGCACGCGCGGCCTGCGCGCTTTGTTCATGCAGGGCTTCCTCACCAATGTGCTGAATCCAAAGGTGATCCTGTTCTTCATTTCCTTCTTCCCGCAGTTTGTCGATCGCCACGCCGAGCACCAGGCCCTGGCATTCCTGGCCCTGGGCGGCGTCATGGTGGCGATGTCGACGCTATGGAACAGCCTGGTGGCATGGATGGCGGGTACCCTGACCCGCCACGCCAGCGAAGTGCCGCTTCTCAAGTGCTGGCTGGATCGCATTGTGGGCGTGGCCTTCATCGGGCTGGGCGCGCGCCTGGCCTTTGCCCAACGCTAGGGACGGTTGCCGAACACGCCGGGGCAACGAACGGCCGCCGGCGCCTGCTGCCCTTTTTTTAGGCAGGCTGCGGTTGAATTTCCGGGCCGGGGTACTATCTAAACAGCACCGCGTCACGCTTTCCGTAGCATGGCCAGCCCGGCCACCCGGTGTGCGCGCGAGGATGATTTTTTCGGAGATCAAGACAATGTTCAACTGGGTCAAGACCTTCATGCTGATGGCCGCCATCACGGCGCTGTTCATCGTCATCGGCGGCATGATCGGCGGCCGCAGCGGCATGATGTTCGCGCTGATCATGGCGCTGGGCATGAACTTCTTCTCGTACTGGTTCTCGGACAAGATGGTCCTGCGCATGTACAACGCGCAGGAAGTCGACGCGAGCACCGCACCGCAGTTCTACGGCATGGTGCAGGAGCTGGCGCAGCGCGCCCAGCTGCCGATGCCGCGCGTGTACCTGATCAACGAGGATGCGCCCAACGCCTTTGCCACCGGCCGCAATCCGGAGCATGCCGCGGTTGCGGCCACCACCGGCATCCTGCGGGTGCTGTCGGAGCGCGAGCTGCGCGGCGTGATGGCCCATGAGCTGGCCCACGTGCAGCACCGCGACATCCTGATCTCGACCATCGCCGCCACCATGGCCGGCGCCATCGCCGCGCTGGCCAACTTCGCCATGTTCTTTGGCGGGCGCGACGAGAACGGCAACCGCTCCAACCCCATCGCCAGCATCGCGGTGGCAATCCTGGCCCCGCTGGCGGCCTCGCTGATCCAGATGGCGATCTCGCGCGCCCGGGAGTTCGAGGCGGACCGCGGCGGCGCCACCATCAGCGGCGACCCGCAGGCGCTGGCGATGGCGCTCGACAAGATCCACCGCTATGCGCAGGGGATTCCGTTCCAGACGGCGGAGCAGCACCCGGCCACGGCGCAGATGATGATCATGAACCCGCTCTCTGGCGGCGGCATCGCCAACCTGTTCTCCACCCACCCGGCGACCGAGGAACGGGTGGCGCGGCTGATGCAGATGGCCCAGACCGGCGTCTATCCGGTGTAAGCGCGGTCCAAGCGCGGCCTAAGCGCGGTCCAGGCCCCTGCGCTAGCCCCTCGCAGCGGCCAGTCCGGCGCAAAAACGCCGGCCCCCGCCCCATACAGGGTAAACTGCCCGCCGTGCTTCCCCGGAAGCGGCGGGCAGTGTGTTTTTGGCCTCGCCCGGCCTTGCCGCCAGTCCTCGCCGCTTGCGGCTTGCCCCCTGCCACCCCGTTTCACCGTCTCACTGCCCCACTGTCATGCGCCTGCAACACGAATCCCTCGCCTTCCAGATGCTCGCCGCCGCGGCTGCTGTACGCGGCGTCAACGAAGGCAGCGCGCTGCCGCTGGCCATCGAGAACGCCGCCGCCCAGTACCGCCTGGACCGCGTGCGCGACGCCGCCGCGCGTGGCGCCCTGCAGGACCTGGCCTACCGCACCATGCGCCAGTTCGGCACGGCGCGCGCGCTGGTCACCAAGCTGGTGACCCGGCCGCCCGGCGCGCTGGTGGATTCGCTGCTGGCCGTGGCCCTGGCGCTGCTGGTCGAGGACGAGCAGGGCGAGGGCGGCTATACCGAGTTCACCGTGGTCGACCAGGCCGTCAGCGCGGCGGCCTCCGAGCCCAAGACCGCGCACGCGCGCGGGCTGGTGAACGCCGTGCTGCGCCGTTTCCTGCGTGAACGCACGGCACTCCTGGCCGAGGTGCGCCAGGATGACGAAGCGCGCTGGAACCTGCCCGCATGGTGGCTGGACGCGCTGCGCAAGGCGTACCCGGACCAGTGGACCGCACTGGCCGAGAGCGCCAATGTGCGCCCGCCCATGACCCTGCGCGTCAACACCGCGCGGGTCTCGGTGCCTGACTACCTCAAGCGCGTGCTCAATGCCGGCATGGCGGGCGTGGCCATCGGCCCGCAGGCCGTGCGGCTGGTACGCGCGTTCCCCGTGTCGCAGATCCCCGGGTTTGCCGAGGGCGATGTCTCGGTGCAGGACGCCGGCGCGCAAATGGCCGCGCCACTGCTGGACCTGGCCGACGGCCAGCGCGTGCTCGACGCGTGCGCCGCGCCCGGCGGCAAGACCGGCCATATCCTGGAACTCGCTAACGTAGAAGTCACCGCGCTCGAGAGCGACGCGCAGCGCGCCACGCGCATCGACGAGAACCTCGCGCGCCTGGGCCAGCAAGCCACCGTGGTGGTAGGCGACGCCAGCCGCCCGCAAGACTGGTGGGACAACCGCCAGTACGACCGCATCCTGGCCGACGTGCCGTGCTCCGCCTCGGGCATCGTGCGCCGCCACCCGGACATCCGCTGGCTGCGCCGCGAGGTGGATATCCCCCGCCTGGTCACCGAGCAGCGGCGCATCGTGTCGCAGCTCTGGAACCTGCTCAAGCCGGGCGGCATCCTGGTCTATGTCACCTGTTCTATTTTCCCAACGGAGAATGAAGAGCAGGCGCGCTGGTTTGGTGCACAGCTACCAGATGCGATACGATTGCAGGCGCCCGGCCAGATGCTGCCCGGTAGCAAGGATCAGTTGGCCGGTGGCGGAAATGGCAGCCAGGAAGGCCTGCCCACCGATCACGATGGCTTCTTCTACGCCCGTTTCCAGAAACGACCCTGACCGATCCCAATCGATCCCAATCGATCCCAATGCCGAACCCGCTTCGCTTGTTCGTCCTTCGCGTCCCAGACGACAGTGCGTGCGTGCCCCTTGCTGCAGCTGGTGCAACTGGTGCTGCTGGTGCAATAGCCGGCCCCGGCCCGGCATGCAGCGCGCGCGCGCGGCTGGCGTCGTGGTGGCTCGCGGCGACGATCATGCTCGGCGTGCTGATGACGCTGATCGCGCTGCCGGGCACGGCACGCGCCGACGGCATTGAAGTCAACGAGGCCCGCATCGAGTACCAGGACGGCGGCTTCGACCTGGCCGCGAGTTTCGATTTCGATCTGCCGCCGCCACTTGAAGACGCGCTCAACAAAGGCATCTCGCTGTATTTCGTCGTCGATTTCCAGCTCACCCGCCCACGCTGGTACTGGTTCGACGAAAAGCCCGTCAATGCCAGCCGCAGCGTGCGGCTGTCCTACCATCCGCTCACGCGCCAGTACCGCGTTTCCACCGGCGGCCTGCAATTGCCGTTCATGCGCCTGAAGGGCGCGCTGCAGTTCATCCAGCGCGTGCGTGGCTGGCGCGTGTTCGAGCGCAATATGGTCAAGCCGGGCGAGACCTACCAGGCCGAAGCGCGCATGCGCCTGGACCTGACGCAACTGCCCAAGCCGTTCCAGATCAATGCCGTCAACACGCGCGAGTGGAACCTGGCATCGGAATGGCGGCGCTTCAACTTCACCGTGCCGACTGAATTCCCGCCGCCGACCGCGCCCACGCCAGCGCCGCAACTCGTGCCCGTACCGGTGCCGCCACCCGTGCCGGCGCCGGCGTCCGCCGCATCCGCCCCGGTGGCCGGCGAAACGCGCGCGGTGCCGTTCGCGCAGACCGTATCGACCGTGCTCTCTCCCACCACCCTGGTGCAGCCGGCCGCAGGCCAGCCATGAGCGCGCCCCCCAGCCTGTGGGACAGCCGGTTCCGGCGCGTGCTTTACCGCGTCGTGGCGGGCATCATCGTGTTCCTGGCGCTGGTGCTGGTAGCGCTGCTTGCCGGCGCCTCGGCCAATACCGAATTCTTCGATCGGTACTTCACGCTGCTGTTCAAGATCAACCTGGTGATCGGCATCCTGCTGGTGCTGATCATCGGCGCGCTGGCGCTGACCTTGTGGCTGCGCTATCGCCGCGGCAAGTTCGGCACGCGGCTGATGACCAAGCTCGCCGTGTTCTTCGGCGTGGTGGGTGTGCTGCCCGGCGTGCTGATCTACCTAGTGTCCCTGCAGTTCGTCTCGCGCAGCATCGAGTCCTGGTTCGACGTGCGGGTCGAGACCGCGCTCGAGGCAGGCCTCAACCTTGGCCGCTCCACCATCGACAGCTCGCTGTCGGACCTGCAAGGCAAGGCGCGGCTGATGGCCGACCAGCTCACCAGCTCGCCCAATGTCGCCACTTCGCTGCAGCTCAACCGGCTGCGCGAGCAATACGGCGTGCAGGAAGCCGCCATCTTCACCGGCAGCGGCCGCGTGATCGCCACGGCGTCGAGCAACTATGCGTCGCTGGTGCCGGACCTGCCCTCTGGCGTGCTGGCCGAGCAGGCCCGGCTGGCCGGCGGCTATGCCGCGGTGGAAGGGGGCACCGATCCGTCGGTCGATAGCCATCACCAGCCCGAGCGTACCGATGGCAGCCACCTGTACCTGCTGCGCGTCATCGTGCCGCTGGGCCCCGCGCCCACCGCGCCCACCGTGCAAACCGACGCAGCCACACCCGCGGATAGCGCCAGCCGGCCCGCGGGCAAGCCGCCCCTCAATGCCGCCAGCCGCTGGGCCGGCTCGGGGCTGTCCGTCGAGCGCCGCCCCGAGGACGCCGCATCGTCCGGCTTCGGGCTGGTGGGCGACACGGTGCGCGAGGAGCGCTACCTGCAGGTCGTGCATCCGGTGCCGGCAGCGTTGGCGCGCAATGCCGACGAAGTCCAGCGCGCCTACCAGGAGTACCAGGAAAAGGCGCTCGGCCGCACCGGCCTGCGCAAGATGTATATCGGCACACTGACGCTCACGTTGTTCCTCGCGGTGTTCATCGCCGTGATGCTGGCGCTGTTGCTCGGCGGGCAGCTGGCGCGGCCGTTGCTCATGTTGCTGCAAGGGACCAAGGAAGTGGCCGAGGGCGACCTCTCGCCCAAGCGCGAGCTAAAGAGCCGCGACGAGCTCGGCATGCTGACCCAGCAATTCAACATGATGACGCGCCAGCTGTCGGAAGCGCGCATCGCGGTGGAGCAGAACCGCAGCGCGCTCGAGAAATCGACGGCCTATCTCGAGAGCGTGCTGCAGAACCTCACCGCCGGCGTGTTCGTGTTCGATCGCCGCTTCGTGCTGATCACCGCCAACCCCGGGGCCGAGCGCATTTTCCGCCAGCCGTTTACTGGCGCGCTGGGCCAGCCCATCGACAGCATCCCGGCCCTGGGCGAGTTCGGCGACATCGTGCGGCAGGCCTTCTCCGAGCAGAGCACCAGTGAAATGCTGGGTGGCGCGCAGCACTGGCAAAAGCAGATCGAGCTGCCGCAGGGCGATGAGGAACAGGCACTCACGCTGCTGGTGCGCGGCGCGCGCCTGCCGGGCGGGCGCGGCGACGAGCGCGACGAACCCGGCTACGTGGTGGTATTCGACGACATCTCCGATGTGATTTCCGCTCAACGCTCGGTAGCGTGGGGCGAAGTGGCACGGCGCCTCGCGCATGAGATCAAGAACCCGCTGACCCCGATCCAGCTCTCGGCCGAGCGCCTGCAGATGAAGCTCTCGCCCAAACTGGAGGGCGCCGACGTCGATGTGCTCAAGCGCGGCGCCACCACCATCGTCAACCAGGTGGCGGCCATGAAGCGCATGGTCGACGACTTCCGCGATTACGCGCGCACGCCGCCAGCGCTGTTGCAGTCACTGCAGCTCAACGGCCTGGTCGCCGAAGTGCTGCATCTCTACGGCATCGACGACACGGGCACGCACGAGCATGCCGTGATCCATCCGTCGCTGGCGGGCAGCCCGCCTGAAATCAAGGGCGATCCGACGCAACTGCGCCAGGTGATTCACAACCTGCTGCAAAACGCCCAGGATGCCGTGGCGGACAACGTAAGCGCGGCTAGGGCGGCGCCCCATATCGCTCTGCACACCGAGACTGTAGAATACAAAGATTCTGCCGGCGAAGACCGGCAGGCCGTCAAGCTCACCATTGCGGATAATGGTCCCGGCTTCGCTCCGCGCATCCTTAGTCGCGCGTTCGAGCCGTATGTGACCACCAAGGCCAAAGGAACAGGCCTGGGTCTTGCGATGGTGAAGAAGATCATTGACGAACACGGCGCACGCATCGAGTTGCGCAATCGCATGGAGGGCTCCGAAATCATCGGGGCGCAGATCTCCATCCTGTTCGTTAAACTGGCATAGTCAATGTGCGGCCCCGAACCCGGCAAGCCGCGGTGGGGTCAAGAGGGGAAGTATGGCAACCATCCTCGTAGTCGACGACGAAATGGGTATCCGGGAGTTGCTCTCGGAGATCCTCAGCGACGAAGGCCATGTGGTCGAAGTGGCAGAAAACGCGCAGAAAGCGCGCGAGTACCGTGCCGGCAATACGCCTGACCTGGTGCTGCTTGACATCTGGATGCCCGATACCGACGGCGTCACGCTGCTCAAGGAGTGGTCGGCCCAAGGCTTGCTCTCCATGCCCGTCATCATGATGTCGGGGCACGCAACCATCGATACCGCGGTGGAAGCAACCAAGATTGGCGCGCTCAATTTCCTCGAGAAGCCAATTGCCTTGCAAAAGCTGCTGTCGGCGGTCGAGCAGGGCCTGGCGCGTGGCATCGAGCGTCCGCGCTCGGGCGTGGCCGCAGGCGCGGCGCTGCCCGCGAGCGGCAATGGCGAGGGCACTGCGGCGATTGCCGCGGAAAGCGCCGCCGAGACCGCCAACGGCAGCCCGCAGCGCTTGCCCGAAGCCGAGATGCATTTCTCCTTCGACATGCCACTGCGCGAAGCACGCGACCTGTTCGAGCGCGCCTACTTCGAATACCACTTGCTGCGCGAGCACGGCAGCATGACCCGCGTCGCCGAGAAAACCGGCCTCGAACGCACCCACCTGTATCGCAAGCTCAAGCAGCTTGGCGTGGAACTCGGCCGCAACAAGCCGGAACCTGCAGAACAATGATGCGGTGATGCACGCAGCGCTTGACCGTGTCGAAAAGCGCTGCTATGATTTCGCTTCTTTGGCCCGGTAGCTCAGTCGGTAGAGCAGAGGATTGAAAATCCTTGTGTCGGCGGTTCGATTCCGTCCCAGGCCACCAGCATTACGAAAAAGCCCGAGATCTGAAAAGGTCTTGGGCTTTTTTCATTGTGCCCATGGTTTCATCGCTGCCCTTCAGGCCGTTCAGGCCTTTCAGGCGCGTCCGAGAGACGAAGCCTGGCGCGCACAACACTTCCTCATCCCACACGCATGTAGCCGCTTAGAACACGGCCAGGACGCGTCTATCGCCTCCTTTGCAGGGGCACGCCTCACGCACGCCGGACCTTGCAATATCGCCTGCCACCGCCTAATGTTCAGGCACGAATTTTTTCATCCAATGCCATCGCGCCCGCGATTATCGGCATTGCGCCAATTACCCCGAAAATCCGCCTTTCGCATTTGGTCCTGACCTCCGATTTTCGCGATGTCATGTCACCATCCATGCCATCCCGATAGCGATTCAGCAAAACACGCCGCGCATTCGATACTCCCGGTTCATTCAAAACAAGCCGCACGTGCATTGACGCTGAAAGGCGAAAAACGAAACACTGCGCGCTCCCGCCCATCACTGCAAACCCGATGCACGCGCCTTCCCCCGATGCCATGGCCGAACCCGTCCACGCTGCCGAACAGCACCGCGCAAGCGTACCTGCGCCTGCGAGCACGCTCTGTCAGCGCCTGGTTGCGGAAGGACTCGGCACGGCGCTGCTGGTGGCGGTGGTGGTAGGCTCGGGCATTCGCGCGCAGCATTTGGCCGGCGGCAATGTCGCGCTGGCCTTGCTGGCGAACTCGCTGGCCACGGGAGGCGGGCTGATTGCGTTGTTGCTCGCGCTGGGGCCGGTCTCGGGGGGGCACTTCAACCCGGTCGTCACGCTCTCGGCGATGGTGCGCGGCGCGCTGCCGGCGCGCGATGCCTGGCGCTACGGGCTGGTGCAGATGGGCGGCGCCATTGCAGGGGTCGCCTGCGCGCATGCGATGTTTGGCGAGCCGATGCTGGCCTGGTCGGCGCAAAGCCGGACCGGACCATCGATGTGGTGGAGCGAGTTCGTCGCCACCTTTGGCCTCATCAGCGTGGCGATCGGCACCGGGCGCAGCCGGCCCGGGCTGGTGCCGTTCGCGGTAGCGGGCTATATCACGGCGGGGTACTGGTTCACGGCATCGACGTCATTCGCCAACCCGGCGCTGACCCTTGCGTGCGCGCTGACGGCAACCTTCACCGGCATTCGCGCCATCGATGTGCCGGGCTTCGTGCTGGCGCAGATAGCGGGCGGGTTGAGCGCCACGCTGGTCTTCCACTGGTTGCTGCGAGCCCCGGCTGTGCTGCCGGGCCGTGCGCCGATCACGCGAAAGACGCCATGGCGAGCAGCGGCCACAGCGGCTATAGCGCCTACCAGCGGCGATTGAGCTGCACGCCGAAGATAGAGCCTGAGGTCTGCGAAGCCCAGGTATCGGTGGGCGAGGCAAAGGCGATGCCGTCCACGTCGTTGGCCTTGCTGTAGGTGTAGAAGGCGCGCAAGTTGGCATTGCCGGCCGCCTTGCCAAGCGTGAAGGTAGGCGCCACGGTCACCGCCGTGCGCTGTCCGCTGGCGCCTAAGCCCGAAGAGATCTGGTCGTGCGCCACCTCGAAGGTCAGCTTGAACTGGTCACTGGCGATATAGGCGGGGCGCACGCGCGTGGCCATCCATTGCAGCGTGCCAACCGGCGAGCGGTCGAACTGCATGCTGGACTCGACCGAGCCCGCCAGGCCCAGCCCCGAGCGCTGCTTCCACTCCATTGATTCGGCCACGCGTACGCGCGACAAGGCGGGCCCCATGCCGGTGTAGCCCGTCAACGCGTTACGGCTGCCCTCGCCAAACTGCATGCCGAAGCGGTTGGTGCCGGCGAGCACGCCTTGCTGCTCGTGCATGGCCGACACCCACCACGCGCTGCCGGTCTGCAAGATCAGCGGCTGCGCTTCCACACGCGTATAGCCCAGTTGCACCGAGCCTTTCTCGTTGGTGGCGATGGGCGCGGTGCGCAGCGAATGATAGCTTGGCAGGTTGGCGCCGTTCAGGTCATTGCGCGCGGTGTACTGGTAGTTGAGCGCGATGTCGCCAAAGCGTGCATTGTCCACGCCGAAACGCATCGCCGGCGACGTGGGCGGCAGCAGCCCCGACGACATCAGGAACGACGAGTTCTCGCGCCGGCCGGCCCACATGGTGGCGCCGTCCAGCACCGACAGGCCACTGACCGAGGTATAGATCTGCGGCAGCAGGGCATAGGGATCGACCGCGGCCGGGCGGCCATTGATCGAAGTGGCATCGGTCCCCTTGGCCTGCGCCACCAGTTGCACCTGCGCGCCGCCGTCGAGCGATAACAGGGACTCCTTGACCTTGACCTCGCCGGTGCTGCGGCACGCGAGCCCGCCGCCGATGCCGGTGGACAAGGTGCCACCGCCAGCGCAGGCACGGGTGGCGGTGGTGCGATCGTCATACGCGGCGCGCCCGCTGTAGCCAAGCCGCCAGACCTGATCGCCGGCAGGATCGTCGGCGGGCAACTGGGAAACCAGCGCATATGTTTCACCGGCCGCTGCCGGCGTGTCGGCAGCCTCGCCCTCGGCGGGCTTGGCGACATTCGGCGGGGCGTCCGCCACGAACTCGCCAAGGCGCTTGGGAAAGAACACCACGGGCGGGGGAGGCGCGACAACCGGCTCCGGGGGCAGGGGTGGATCGGGCGGGCCGGCGAGCTCCATGCCGTCGTCATCCAGGCCGGCATTGGCCCAGGTGGCAGGCGGGGGCGGCTCTGGCAGGGCGGCGGCGGGCGTGGGCGAAGCTCCCTCGGCAGCGGCGGCTTTGGGCGCTCCAGGCGCTTCGGGCGCTTCCTGTGCGGCAGCCGCTGCAGGGGCGTCCGCAGCCACCGGGGCCGGGGCGGCTTGTTCGCCCGAGATCAGGGCTGCCAGCGGGTCTGCTTCGGGCGGGGTGGCCGGACTCTGCATCGCCGCGGGCGTGGCCTGCGCATCGGCCGCCGCCAGGTTTGGCCCGGTCCCGGTCTGCGCGCACGCGTTCAGTCCCCAGGCGGCCAGCACGGCAACGGCGAGACAACGCGAGCGGAACGCCGGCAGGCGGCCGGAGGCGGGCGAGGCGGCAAACAACATAGGACAAGACCAGTAAGGCGTGATTTTTTAACAGTCGACCAATTGGACAGCAAGCGGGGTTACAAAATCCGCAGTGGGGGCGTCGTTCTCACCATATGGAATACATCGCTTGCGTCACCTGGCATGTCACGGTGCAGCCATGCCAATGGGAGCGCGGCAGGATGACAGGACGATGTGCAGCACCCTCCGAATCTGCACTTTCCTAGCGAAAACCCGGACTTGCACGGCCCCCCGTGGCGAAAGGGCCACCGCTATAATCACCTGGCCTGTCCAACGGGTACGGACCGGCCCCTCGAGCCTGTTACGAAGGTATGCCAGGATACGCCACGTTCCTGCTATGTCTCCGTAACAGGCTCATTGTTGCGCGGCCGCCGTACCCCGGCTGCCTGCGCGTCACGGTACAGAGCGGGATGCCCACGCATGACGCGGGCGTGCCCACCCCCTGCTGCCGCACTAGAAATCTATAAAAGAGGAGAAGTCATGGAACGTCGTTCCTTTCTGTTGAAGGCATCGGCCGTGGCCGCCACGGGTGCGCTGGCCGCGTGCGGCAAGGAAGAAAAGGCTGCTGCGCCGGCCGCCGCCGGTGCCAGCGCACCAGCCGTGATCGGCAGCAATCCGGCCGTGGAATGGCGCCTGGCTTCGAGCTTCCCCAAGTCTCTCGACACCATCTACGGTGGCGCCGAGCTGCTGTCGCAACGGGTCAAGGAACTCACCGACGGCAAATTCAACATCAAGGTCTTCGCCGCCGGCGAACTCGTGCCGGGCCTGCAGGTGCTGGACGCGGTGCAGAACAACACCGTGCAGATCGGCCACACCGCCGGCTACTACTACTTCGGCAAGAACCCGACGCTGTGCTTCGACACCACCGTCCCGTTCGGCCTGACCTCGCGCCAGCAAAATGCATGGATGATGCAGGGCAACGGCATGAAGCTGATGCGCGAGTTCTTCAAGGAATACAACGTCGTCAACTTCCTTGGCGGCAACACCAACGCGCAGATGGGTGGCTGGTTCCGCAAGGAAATCAAGACGGTTGCCGACCTGCAGGGCCTGAAGTACCGCATTGCCGGTTTCGCCGGCGTGGTGCTGTCGCGCCTGGGCGTGGTGCCGCAGCAGATCGCTGGTGGCGACATCTATCCCGCGCTGGAAAAAGGCACCATCGATGCGGCGGAATGGGTCGGCCCGTACGATGACGAGAAGCTCGGCTTCTACAAGGTTGCCCCGTACTACTACTACCCGGGCTGGTGGGAAGGCAGCGCGCAGCTGTCCTTCTACTCCTCGGCAACCGAGTACGAGAAGCTGCCCGCGCTGTACAAGCGCGCGCTGGAAACGGCCACCATCGAAGTCCACACCAACATGATGGCCAAGTACGACGCGGTCAACCCGCAAGCGCTGGCCCGCCTGCTGGAAAACGGCGTGAAGCTGCGTCCGTTCTCCAAGGAAATCATGGAGGCCTGCTTCAAGGCCACCCAGGACGCCTACGCAGAGGAAACCGCCAAGAACCCGTCGTTCAAGAAGATCTACGACGACTGGCGCGTCTTCCGCAACAACGAAGCAGCGTGGTTCAACGTGGCCGAGCAAGCATTTTCGCAGTTCAGCTTCGCGCACAAGCTGTAAGTGCACTGCCACCTCCCGCGAGGTGGCGCAAGCCAGCCATAAGCCCGTGCCCAGCACGGGCTTTTTTACGCCGGTAGAATCCCCCGATTCCTTGGGACTCTTCATGCAAACCGGCATCATCTACGCGCTGCTCGCCTACATCGTCTGGGGCTTGCTGCCGCTCTATATCAAATCCCTCCACGGCATCGCGCCAATGGAGATCCTGCTGCACCGCATGGTGTGGTCGCTGGTGTTCCTGGGGCTGGTGCTCACCTGGCGGCGCCACTGGGGCTGGCTGCGCGGAGTCTGGACCAATCCGCGCCTGCTGGCCGGCTTCGTTGCCAGTGCGCTGCTGCTGAGCGGCAACTGGTTTCTCTACATCTGGTCGGTATCGAACGGTCGGGTGGTGGACGCCAGCCTGGGCTACTTCATCAATCCGCTGTTCAACGTGCTGCTGGGCGTGCTGTTCCTGCATGAGCGGCTGCGTCCCGGCCAGTGGGCCTCCATTGCCCTGGCTGCGGCAGGCGTGGTCTGGCTGACCGTGGCCGCGGGCCAGCTGCCCTGGATTGCGCTGGCGCTGGCCGCCACCTTCGGCGGCTACGGGCTGCTGCGCAAGACCGCCACGCTGGGCGCGCTGGAAGGCCTCTCGCTGGAGACCATGCTGCTGTTCCCGCTGGCGGCAAGCGCCCTGGCTTACCTGTTCGCGACGGGCCAAGCCGACTTTCCCGAGGTCGGCGGCGGGGTGCAGTTGCTGGCGCTGCTCGCCGGGCCGGTCACCGCCGTCCCCTTGCTGCTGTTCGCGGCCGGCGCGCGGCGTATCCCGCTGTCCTTGCTGGGGCTGCTGCAGTACACCGGCCCGACGCTGCAGCTGCTGCTCGGCGTGTGGCTCTGGAACGAGCCGTTCCCGGCCAGCAAGCAGGTCGGCTTTGCGATGATCTGGATATCGCTGGCTGTCTATGCGATCGAGGGGATATGGGCGGGGCGCCAGCGGGCGAAGCTGGCGACGCAAGGATGAAGAAGGGGCCTCATTGAGGCCCCTTGATATTTACACCAACAATGAAATGTATTGTTGATTGTACGCAAACATTCTTCATACGAATGAATTTTGCCTCTTTGCAGCCATCCACCAAGCAAGCAATGCCTCAAGGCCTGGCGGTGCGCGGCAAAATCATTCTTACTATTTATCAATAGCCAAACAAACAAGATCAGTTGATTTATATGGAGAATAACAAAACCCTTTCACCCCGCCAAACCCGGTCAGTAAAGCCCACGCACCTGGGCATGTAGCCGTACCAACCCCAGCAGCGCATCGATGTTGGGGGTCGCGATCCCGACGTGCTCGCCAATTTCCCGCACCGATGCCACCAGTGCATCGATCTCCACCGGCCGCCCGGCCTCGGCATCCTGCAGCATCGAAGTCTTGAAGGCGCCCAGCTTGCGCGTGACCTGGCTGCGCTCCTCGCCGCTCTGCGCGATCGGGCAACCGATCACCGCGCCGATCTTGCTGGCTTCTTCCATCACCGCCAGGCAGAAACGATTGACCAGCGGATCGTCGAGGATGCGGTCGCAGGTGGCGCCTGTCAGCACGGAGACCGGGTTCATCGTCATATTGCCCCACAGCTTGAACCAGATGTCCTGCTGGATCGCGACGCTGCGCTCGACCTCCAGGCCGCCGCTGGCGAGCAGGCTGGCCACTGCCTCGAGCTTGCCAGCTGCCATGGCCGTAGCGCCGCCCGCCGCGCCCAGGATCAGGCGCGCGCCGAAGCCGTGGCGCACCGTGGCCGGAGCCGGCGTGGAGGCGGTCAGGTGCACCACGCAGCCGATTACCTGTGCCGCCGGGATGGCGCGCGCAATGGCGCCTTGCGGATCCACGGCGCGCAGCGACAGGCCGGCATGCGGGCCGGGCCGCTCGAAGAACCACCAGGGCACGCCGTTCATCGCCGTCACCACGACCGTATCGGGGCCGATCAGCGGTCCGATGGTCTGCGCCAGTTGCGGCAGCGCCGGCGCTTTCACCGCCAGGATCACCACATCTTGCGTACCTAGCGCTGCGGGATCGCCCTGCGCGTGAACCGCGAACGTCTCGCTGCGCTCGCCCTCGATCAGGGTCAGGCCTTGCGAGCGCAGCGCCTCCAGCGTCTGGCCGCGCGCCAGTACGTTCAGCGCCTGGCCGGAACGGGCCAGGCGCGCGCCGATAAAGCCGCCGACGGCACCTGCGCCGACGATGCATAGGGATGTCATGACTGCCTGCTCCTGCTCGTTTATTCTTGCTATGAATCAATGTTGGCTATTCACGATACGATTCATCGATGCCATCAATTTCCCGGGTCAGTGCCGCGAACACATCTTCGCCCGCGCCGAACTTGGGATTGAACTGCAGCGAGTCGCGCGTGCACTTGCGCTGAATCTCCTCGGGCACCGGCAGCGCCGCCCCCATGGCCAGCGTGGCCAGCTGGATCTCGCACGCGCGGTTGAGCAGCCAGAGCGTGGAAAAGGTACGCGCAATGCTGTCGCCCCAGGCCAGCAAGCCATGGTTGCGCAGGATCACGGCGGGCTTGTCGCCGATATTGCGCACCAGGCGCGGCCCTTCGTCGTCGTGCACGGTGATGCCTTCAAACGGATGGTAGGCCACCTTGCCGAACAATTGCGCCGCGTAGAAGTTACTCATCGACAGGCCCTGCGCCGAACAGGCGACCGCCATGCCGGCCGTGGTGTGCGTATGCATGACGCAGTGCGCGCCCGGGATGCCGGCGTGGATGGCGGCGTGCACGGTGAAGCCGGCCGGGTTGACCGGCCAGCGGCTCTCGCCGATGACCTGCCCCGCCAGGTCGATCTTCACCAGGTTGGAGGCGGTCACCTCCGCGTAGCGCAGGCCGAAGGGATTGATCAGGAAGTGAGGACTACCGCCATCGCCCCCCGCCTCGGGCGGCAGGCGCAGCGTGATGTGGTTGTAGATCAGCTCGGTCCAGCCCAGCCGGTCGAAGATGCGGTAGCAGGCGGCGAGCTTGACGCGCGCCTCCCATTCCGCCGGGTGACAGTTGGCAATGGCCATGCAGGGTCTCCTCTCGGGTTGCTCGCCGCGTCGGTGCGCGCGCTTTCAGTGTGCGGTTCAGGTGGGGGCGGGCCATGATGCCGACACGGAGAGACCCCATGCCGACGCCCGATTAATTACCATGTTAATGATTTTGCGAGGCGGGTCAAGCCGGGGCTACCCGCGTACGGCGGCTTGGCACAGGGCAACCAGCAACGCCTCAGGTTCCGGCTCAGGGCAGCGTGTTGCGCATGATCAGCAGCCACGGCATGTGCGAGTTGGTGACGCCGTCGATCATGCCGGAGTCACCCAGCTCGATCAGCTCCATCGACACCGATTGCTGGACATTGCCGCCGATGGCCTTGACCAGGCGTGCCGCCGGGTCGACCTCGACCACGATGTCGCAATGCATGGGCGTGGTGCCAAAGCCGATCTCGGCGGCGCTGTCGAGGTACCTGTCGTGCCCGCGCGCGGCGCAGATCACATCGCCCGGGCGGGGCATGGCGGGCAACGGCTCGATGCGGAACGCCGGCGCGGGCAGGATGCCGTCGCGCGCGTCCACCACGTACATCGAGTGCGAATCGCCGGTCAGGAACTGGCGGTCGTCCAGGCCGGCCTTGCGCATCACCCAGGAAATGAACACGGCAGACCACGCCCAGTTGCCCTGGGTGACCTGGCGGCACGTGACGGCCTTGCCCACGATGGCCCAATAGCGCTGGGCGAGCTTGCAGCCCTGGGGCGTGGCCTCCATGCCGGTGCCGTCGGGAAAGTGCAGGCAGGCCGCCTCGCTGCTCTCCTCGTCCTCGCGGTCGGCGGACCGGTCCGCGGCATCCGTCCCATCCGCTTCGGGTCCGGCCACCGGCATGCCGGACAATACGGGCGCCGGCAGCGGGCTGTCGGCCACGCACGCGGTGTCGTCGCGACCCAGGCGCACGGTCTGGCCACCCCAGCGCTGCCATTCCTGCCAGGCGATCTCAACGATGCGCTGACGCTGCGTGGCGCCGGGCGTTGTCACGGGCCTTTCCGTATCGGGCAGGGGGGTCGCCTGAGGCCGTGCGAGCGGGGAAGGCGTGGTGCAACCCGAGACCAGCGCGAGCGTCATCAGCAGGCTCAGGCCAAGCCGCCGTGCCTGTGGAAAATTTTGTGGGAAACGTTGTGAATAAAGCTGTGGAAATCTGCCGCGCGGCGAAGGAAGGTGCATGAGAGGCCTACTGGGCAGGACGCCCTAGACCCTTGTATTTACTGAGGGAAGGCGCCGATAGGGCACTATCTTATCGGGCTGGTGGAGGGTGCGGCGTATACCGCGAAGCGGCAGGATAACCGCAGGTCAAACACTGTGGATAACGCACCCCGCCTGGCGCTCACCCATGCCATCAGGCAACCGGTGGCGGCACGGCGGGGTTGATCCAACGGGGCTGGCACGAGACCGCCCGCAGGACTCACTGGTTCACTGCGTCCTTGAACTTCTGGCCAGCCTTGAACTTGACGGTCTTGGCGGCTTCGACCTTGATTTCTTCGCCGGTGCGCGGGTTGCGCGCCATGCGTTCGCCACGCTCGCCCTGGCTGAAGGTGCCAAAGCCGATCAGGCTCAGGGTGTCGCCCTTGGCCACGGCTTCCATGATGGCGCCAAGCGTCACGTTCAGCGCTTGTTCTGCCTTGGCCTTGGTCAGGCCGTCCACGCCGGCCGCGATGGCGTCGATCAGTTCGGTTTTCGTCATGCTTCACTCCGTGTCGAGTTGATAAAACAAGGACGCCTGGCTGGGCCGGCGCACTTCGCACCGGCGTCGGCAAAGGCGCCGCGGGCCACATCATACCGTGTCGGGCCACGCCAACTGGGAACAGATTGTTACAGGGCATCCCGCTCCAGGCCGCGCTGGCTGGGGCTTTGTGGGGATTCGGGGGTGCAAGCCGAGCCTTCGCTAGCGTCAGGATGGGCCTCAGGCGAGTTAACGTACCCAGGTGTCCCAGAGGGCATCCACACCTGCAAAACGGCTCCAGAGGCCTTGTGGGCCCTTCCAGGGGCATTGCATTGCAATAGCGAAGCCCGGCGCGGGCAGGGCGAAATCCCTCAAATGCCGGGGCCTCCGGCAGATGCCAAAGGCAACTGGCCGCCGCGCAGCGCTATCCCTGCCCGCCAAGGGGCCTTACAGGCGCTGTGGGCGTTTCTTTCGCTGGAGCCGGGCCCGTGGACCGCGTACCCATTGCAGCGCAGCAGCGAGGGCCGAGAGGCTGCCAGGGAGGGATATGAACTATTGTGCATGACGCCCATTGAGCAAGCGCGGCCGAAATTTCGAGGTTATTCGCGTCATGCATGCGCAGCCTTGGCCGTTAACGGTGCGCGTTTACGGCCAAGCCCGGTCGCCGGGCAGTGCGGACGTATACCGACCGCCGCGAAACGGCGCGTATACCTCGGCCACCCAACACGAAGACCGTGCGTATACGCGGTTGTACCCGGTCTTCCCCGTCAAACATCCCTCAATGTACGGCGGTAAACCGTGCAGCGACCAGGAAATTCCTCTTGCTCAAAAAAGAAGCCACGCCTGAAGCGGCTTTTCAGCCCTTTATTTTTGCGTGGTTCTCTTTGCTCGCCGATATCAGGACGTAGTCCTTTCTGTTTACTTCTTTCTTTAATGTATACAGATAGTAGTAGTAGGTAAACGGTTGCCTTTTCTGTGGATAACCCGGTAAACGCTTTTAAAATCAGTGGGTTGCAAGAAGCAGAAGTGGTCGGACCCGGTGTTGGTGGACGTGGATGACTTAGCCTTTTGGAGGAGGGGGTCGGGTGCAACCCTCCGACTTATGCCTGATGCATCCCCATGCCAACCCCAGGCAGCCCACATGAATTGCATGTCTTTATCCCCAGATTTTTGCCGGGTTATCCACAGACGGTCGGCGGGTTCGTGGTCGTATACGTAGCCACAGGTAGCCACAGAAGAGCTTCTTGAGGCTGTTTTCGATGATGGGTCTTCCCGTTAACCGGTGCGCCGTATACCTGGATCGACGTATACGGGTTCAGGTGGGCCGCCCGTATACGCCTATTTGCCGGCAAGGGGATGCCGCAGCCAATATGGGCAGGTATCATCGCCATCGCGCCCGGGCGGCGCGCAGCCACGCAGGGTGGCAGGAAGGCGGACCAATACGGGATGGCACATGGCGGAACAGGCAGAGCAAGAGGAATTGAACCAGGAAGGGACTGACGCGAAAGACGCCGAGCGCGTCAAGAGCCCCAGGCAGGGCAAGCGCAAGACCGCGTCCGACCGCGTCGAAGTGCGCCGCTCGGGCGTGCATGGCAAGGGCGTCTATGCGAACGCGCCGATTGCCGAGGGCGAGCGCATCATCGAATACAAGGGCGAGCATATTTCGTGGAAGGAAGCGCTCAAGCGCCATCCGCACGATCCGGCGGATCCCAACCACACCTTCTACTTCAGCCTGGAAGACGGCAACGTGATCGACGCCAAGTTCGGCGGCAACCGCGCGCGCTGGATCAACCACGCCTGCGCGCCCAATTGCGAGGCACGCGAGAAGAAGGGGCGCGTGTTCATCCACGCGCTGCGCGACATCGCGGGCGGCGAGGAACTGTTCTACGATTATGGGCTGGTGATCGACGCGCGCTACACCAAGAAGCTCAAGAAGGAGTTCGAGTGCCGTTGCGGCAACCCGAAGTGCCGCGGCACCATGCTGGCGCCGAAGGACAAGAAAGCCAAGTAGGCGTCTTGCAAGGGGACGAGCTGCACGGCTTGTCCCGCCTCAGACGGTCCCGGCGGCCTCGCACGGGATGCGGATCACAAAGCGCATGCCGCGCGCCTCGGCCGCCTCCCCGGAGGCGGGCACATCTTCGATGCGGATGGTGCCGTGATGCAGGCCGATGATTTCATGCACGATGGCAAGGCCGAGGCCGGCGCCGCCGGGCGGTTGCGCCGGCACATTGGGCCCCGGCGTATGGTCGCCGCGGAAGAAGCGCTTGAAGACTTCCTCGCGGCGCGCCAGCGCAATGCCAGGCCCGTTGTCTTCCACCATCACCACCGCCATGCCGCGATGGCCGAGCGCCTCGCCGCCGGCGCGCACGGTGATGCGCCCGCCGGGCGGCACGTATTTCACGGCATTGTCGATCAGGTTGCTGAGCGCTTCGCGCATCAGCAGGCGGTTGCCGCGCACCGTAGAGGGCGCCGCGCCGGTAAAGGTGGGACCGGGCAAGGTCTCGAAGCCCAGGTCGATCTGGCGCGCGAGCGCCTGCGGCACCCACTCGGCGCCGGTCTCGAAGGCCAGCGTGGCCAAGTCGAAATGCTCGATCGGGCCCAGACGCTCCAGCGATAGCCCAGGCTCCGCGCGGGCCAGCGACAGCAACTGGTTGGACAGGCGCACCGCGCGGTCGGCTGCCGATTGCAGCTCGCGCAGCGCGTGGTCCGTCACCGCGGGATCCACCGACTGCACCGCACGGTCGGCATGCAGCTTGACGGCAGTGAGCGGCGTGCGCAGTTGGTGCGCGGCGTCGGCGATGAACTTGCGCTGCGCGTCGAGCGCATCGCGCAGCCTGGCCAGCAGCGCGTTGAGCGCGCGGATCAGCGGCTCCACTTCGGCCGGTACCTGGGTTTCATCGAGCGGCGCCAGCGAGCGCGCGGTCTGGCGATTGAGCTTGTCGGTGAGGATCTGCAGCGGCACCAGCTCTTCCTTGAGCACGTGCGAGAGGATCAGGCTACCCACCACCAGCAGCAGGATCAGCGGCACCGAGACCGACAGCAGGATCTCGTTGGCGGCGGTCTCGCGCCGGTCCAGCAGCTCGGCCACTTCCACCACGATGGGCCCGCGCGGGGCGCGTCCGGCCTCGCTGGTGGCCAGTTCATCCGAGGCCGGGCTGGGCAGGTTGACCGGCAGGCGCACGGCGCGCACCTGGCGCCCGCTGAACCAGGCATAGAAGAGCCGCGCATCGTGCAGCGAAGTCTGCCCGGTGCCGTAGCCCAGCCAGGTGTCCATGCCGCCGATCAGCCCGTCGGGGCCGTGGATGCGCCAGTAGATGCGGTCGGTGCCTTCGGCCTCGACCAGCGTCTGCGCGATCATCGGGATGTCTTGCTCCAGCCGGGGGCCCGCAATGCGGATCTGCTGCGCGATATTGTTGGCCACGCCGTACAGGGCGCGGTCGAATACCTGTGTGGTGTAGTGCGCCGCCAGCCAGTAGGAGAGCGAGCCGCTGGTCAGCACCAGCGCGAACAGCGGCGTGGCCAGCGCGCGCAGCAAGTGCACGCGCAGGCTTTGCGTGGAGGCCGAGCGCGCGGATGGCGTTGCCGCGGCGGTTGCGACCGTCTTGCCGGATACACCGCTGGCGGCGTCGGTCAGGGCCTTGGGAGGCTGGGGAGGACGTGGGCGCAGCCACATGGCGGGCTTCTCCCTGGGCGCGGCGTCAGGTGCCGGCGCGGATCTGCAACAGGTAGCCGAAGCCGCGCACGGTCACGATCTCTACGTCGCATTCTTCGAGCTTCTTGCGTACGCGGTGCACGTAGACTTCGATGGCGGTATCGCCAACCGTGTCCCCGCCTTCGCCCGCGGGATGCGCGAAAGTGGCGAGATGGTCCTGCAGCTGTGCCTTGCTGACCACGCGGCCCTGGCGCTGCAGCAGCAACTCCAGCACGGCGAATTCGCGCGGCGAGAGTTCCAGCGGCTTGCCGTCGATGAACATGCGGCGGTCGTTGCCGGACAGGCGCAGCCGTCCGAGCCGCACGTCGCGCTCGGGCGCGGCCTCGCCGTGCTGGCTGCGGCGCAGCAAGACGCGCACGCGCGCCTCCAGCTCGGGCAGGGCGAAGGGCTTGACCAGGTAGTCGTCGGCGCCGGCGTTCAGGCCGGAGAGCTTGTCTTCGAGCTCGTCGCGCGCGGTCAGGATGATGACCGGCGTGGTGCGGTTGCGGGCGCGGTAGCGCGCCAGCAGTGTCATGCCGTCGATGCCGGGCAATCCCAGGTCGAGGATCACCAGGTCGTGTTGTTCGCGCAGCAGGTGCTCGGTGGCGTAGACGCCGTCATGCACCACGCGCACCTGATGGCCGGCTTGGGACAGGCCGGCTTCGACGCCACTGGCGATCTGACGGTCGTCCTCGATCAGAAGGATACGCATGGTGGCAGGCTGGGAGGCTCGAAAGGGGTCGGGGAAGTGACGAATGCAACAAACGGTCAGCCACCGATTGTACAGCGCAGGGCCGCTTGCGTCCTTTCGGTTTGCCTACAGTCTCCCGGGTAGGCGCAGGCGCGCGCTCAGGCCTTGGACAGCGACGCGGCGGCGCGCTCCATGAAGGCGGCCAGGTCGGTATCGCGCCGGGTCAGGCCGTTGGCGTCATGGGTGGACAGGGTGACGTCGACCCGGTTGTAGACGTTGAACCACTCCGGATGGTGGTCGGCCTTTTCCGCGGCCAGCGCCACGCGCGTCATGAAGGCGAAGGCGGCGTTGAAGTCGGCAAAGGTAAAGCGCTTGTGGATCGCATCGCGGTCATCGACGGTGCTCCAGCCGGGCAGGCCGGCCAGCAGCGGTGCACGTTCTTCAAGCGTTAGGGGCACGACAGGCGCAGGGGACATGATGGGCTCGATGGTCGAAAAGGAAGTTGGCAAACGGGAATACCAGCCCGCCCGCTCAGCTTTCCGGCCATTGCGATGTGCAGGCGGCGGGGGCGGAGCGGGCATGCCGATATTGTTTCACAAAGCGCGCGCGGGGCGCCGGAGTCAGACGTCGTCGCTGTCGGCCCAGCCTTCGCGCGAGCCGCGATGCAGCACGAGGTCGGATTGCCCCACGTCGCCCGCGCCAAGCGTGGGCTGTGCGCGCAGTTCCTCATAGAGCGGCGCGAAGTCGGGGCGGGTGGCGTCGAACAGCTGGTCGAAGCTGTCGATCACGAAGTACGTCTTCTGGAACGTGTCGATGCGGTAGCGCGTGCGCATGATGCGCCGCACATCGAAGCCGATGCGGTTGGGGCTGGCCGAGTCCAAGCTGTAGATCGATTCCCCCTGGCTCGACAGGATGCCCGCGCCGTAGATGCGCAGGCCCCCCGGCGTGCGGATCAGGCCGAATTCCACGGTGTACCAGTACAGCCGCGCCAGCATGTCGAGCGCGCCCAGCGAGGCGGCCTTGAGCCCGCCCTTGCCGTAGGCTTCCATGTAGTTGGCAAAGACCGGGTTGATCAGCAGCGGCACATGGCCGAACACATCGTGGAAGCAGTCGGGCTCCTGCAGGTAATCGAGCTGCTCGGGCTTGCGCATCCACCAGCTGGCGGGAAAGCGGCGGTTGGCCAGGTGCTCGAAGAACACGGCATCCGGCACCAGGCCGGGCACCGCCACCACCTGCCAGCCGGTGGCGCGCATCAGGGTTTCATTGAGCTGGTCGAAGCTGGGCACGCGGTCGCGCTCCATGCCCAGCGTGGACAGGCCTTGCAGGAATTCATCGCAGACGCGGCCGCGCAGCATCGAGGCCTGGCGGTCGTAGAGCTTGGCCCACACCGCGTGGTCCGTCTCCGTATAGCGGTCCAGCGGCTGCGCGATGGTGAAATCGGGGCGCAGCTCCTGGCCGGACAGCAGGCCGGCGTCGAATTGTTCCTTGAGCTTGTCGGTCAAGGTGCCGGCAAAGCTGGCCTGGGCGTCCCCAGCCTGGGTGGCGGTAGCCATTGCGTCCATGATGTTTTATCTCCTGCAGATTTACCGCACAGTTTAGCGAGGAGATGACGTAAATGGCCCGCAAATACGGCTTGGTTTCGTCAGGAGATGCATCAAGCACGCAGAAATTTGGTATTGTATGCGGGAAATATGCGCGGGTGCGCTGCTAGCGACAATCGGCGTGCCGCAAGGCGGCGGTGGGGGTAGCATTCTTCCCGCCAGGCGTAGTGCACAACAAGAAGCGATTCCGACTCGACCATCGCGATCAACGCGATTAACGCGATTAACGCGACCGAAGCGACCGAAGCGACATGACCATGATCAACCTCGACCCATTCGACCTCGCGCTGCTGGCGGCATTGCAGACCGACGGCCGCTCCACCCACCAGCAGCTCGCCGAGCGCATTCATCTTTCACCCAGCCAGATCGGGCGGCGGCTCGCGCGGCTCGAGGCCGACGGTGTGATCACCGGCTACCGCGTGGTGCTGTCGCCGCCATCGCTCGGGCTTGGCGTGCTGGTGTTCACCAGCGTCAAGCTGGCCCACCACGGCGACACCATCGTCGAGCGCTTCCGCGAGGACATCCTGCTGCTGGAAGAAGTGCAGGAGTGCTACTCCGTGGCGGGCGAGGCCGACTACCTGCTGCGCATCATGGTGCCCGACCTGCCGACGCTGGCCGAATTCACGATGAAGAAGCTCATGCGCGTGCCGGGCGTGGAGAGCGTGCGTTCCAACATCGTGCTGACCGCGCTCAAGCGCGACGGGCCGTTGCCGCTGTCGCATTTGCGCTAGCCAGCGAGCCTCTCGCCGCGCGCGCGGACTTGCGCTTGCCATCGGCGCATGTCACCCTCGCCGGGTGCCATAATCGGGAGGAGGCAGGATGACGCAGATCGTCGCTCGGATGGACAAGCGTGAGCAACGTGCGAGAGGTGGGTACTGGTGGGCTGCCGCAGCTTGCCTGCAGGCAGTGTTGGCGACGTTGCCGGGCTCCGGCCAGGCGGCGCAGGTGATCCGCTTCTCACCGGAGGGCGAGGTCGCTCGCGTGCGGCAGGTGGCGATCCGCTTCGATGAAGCGATGGTGCCGCTGGGCGACCTGCAGGCGAGCCCGCCCGCCACGGTGTCCTGCAATGGCAGCACGATCACCGGGCAGGCACGCTGGATCGACGCGAAGAACTGGGCCTTCGATTTTGCGCGCGACCTGCCTCCCGGCGTCAAATGCACGGTGCGCATGGTGGCCGGCCTCAAGAGCGAGGCGGGCAAGGCGTACACCGGCAAGCCGGAGTACCGCTTCGAGACCGGCGGCCCCACCGTGGTCTTCGCGCGACCCGGCGGCGGCGAGATCGAAGAAGACCAGGTCTTTGCGCTGCGCTTCAACGGGCCGGCCACCGCCGACTCGGTGCGCACCGCTGCATGGTGCCAGGCGCAAGGCCTGGGCGAGCGCATCCCCGTGCGCCTCGTTGCCGGCAAGGAGCGCGACGCCGTGCTGGGCGCGCTGCACTGGAAGCTGAAGGCCGACGAGGTGGATACCGTGCACCTGCTGGCCTGCCAGCAGCGCCTGCCGTCTGGTGCGCGCATGCAACTGGTGCTGGGCAGCGGCATCGCCACGCCTTCGGGGTTGGCCACGCGCGACGAGCGGCGCTTCGACTACACCGTGCGCGAGCCCTTCACCGCCAGCTTTACCTGCGAGCGCGAGCGCGCGCAGTCGCCCTGCACGCCGTTGCGGCCTATCTCGCTGTCGTTCTCCGCCCCGATCTCGCGCAAGGACGCCGAGCATATCCTGCTCAATACGCCGAAAGGCCCGCGCGCCCCGCAATTCGAGCCGGACGCGGCGCGCGACGCGCCCGTCAGCAGTGTCAGCTTCAAGCCGCCCTTTGCCGAGAAGACCGAGTTCACGCTTTCGGTACCCGCCGGCCTGAAGGACGACAGCGGTCGCGTGCTGTCCAATGCCGAGCTGTTCCCGCTCAAGGTCAGCATGGCCGCGATGCCGCCGCTGGCGAAATTCTCGGCCGCGCCGTTCGGCGTGCTCGAGCGCTTTGGCGAGTTGCCCAAGGGCCGTGTGCCGGCCGACTATCCGGCGCTGCTGCCGGTGACGCTGCGCAATGTCGAGGCCGACCTGCCGGCGCAAGGCGTGCGCGCGCAAGCTGGCACGGTACGCCGCCTGAAGGTGGACGACGACGGCGCGGTGCTGCGCTGGTACGGTTTGGTGCGCCGGCTGCACGAAGGCAGCTGGACGCGCGGCGAGCTCGACGCCATTCTCGCCGGCCGCTCGCCGTCCGCGGTCAACAACCCGCGCAATGCGCCTTCCATCGAGACCCGCTCCGTGTCGCTGCTCGATGGCGTGGCGGGTGCGCGCAAGCTCGCCATTCCGCAACTGGGCGAGCCCGGCGGCAAGGCGCCCCGCCCGTTCGAGGTGGTTGGCATTGCGCTGCCTGAAGCGGGCTTTCATGTGGTGGAGATCGCGTCGCCGATGCTGGGCGAGGCACTGCTCGGCAAGCCGGCCCCCATGTACGTGCGCACCGCCGCGCTGGTGACCAACCTGGGCGTGCATTTCAAGCTCGCGCGCGGCCCCGGCAAAATGACTGCGCTGGCGTGGGTCACCACGCTCGACGACGGCAAGCCGGTGGCCAATGCCGCGGTGGCGCTGCGCGATTGCAGCGGCAAGCTGCTGGCCTCGGGCCGTACCGATGCCGCCGGGCTGGCGAGCTTCAACGGCCTGGACGACGTGCGCGAGCGCAGTTGCGACGACACCGGGCTGTCTGGCTATTTCGTCTCGGCGCGCATTGCCGCCGATCATCCGCAGGCGCGCGGGCAGGCCGACATGGCCTTCGTGATGTCCGACTGGAACCAGGGCATCGAGAGCTGGCGCTTCAATGTGCCGACCGACACCAGCGCGGTGCCGGACGTGCGCGCCCACACCATCTTCGATCGCACCTTGCTGCGTGCCGGCGAGACCGTGTCGATGAAGCACGTGATCCGCACCGAGACCGCGAATGGCTTCGCCTTGCCGGGTGCGGGCGATCCCTTGCCGGAGAAGCTGGTCATCCAGCATGAAGGCAGTGGCCAGACCTACGAGCAGCCGGTGCAGTGGCGCACGACCGCCACAGGTGGGCGCAGCGCCGAGAGCACGTTCGCGATTCCCGCGGCAGCGAAGCTGGGCGTCTATACCGTGTCGTTGAGCGACGCCAAGGATCGCGTGCTGGACAGCGGCAGTTTCCGCGTGGAGGCTTTCCGCCTGCCGGTGCTCGCGGGCACGCTCAAGGCCGGCAGCGGCGGGGCGCTGGTGGCGCCGGCCGAGGTGCCGCTCAACCTGGAAGTGCACTACGTGTCGGGCGGCGGCGCGGCAGGCCTGCCGGTGCGGGTGTCGGCGCTGCTGCGCGACAAGTACGTGCGCTTTGCCGACTACGATGGCTATGCCTTCGCCGCGCCGCGCAAGCCGCAAAAGGACAGCAGTGGCGATGAGGACGAGGGCGAGGATGGCACTACGCAGCGCGACGAGGCGCAGAAGCTGGTGGCGGACAAGCTGCCGCTGAAGCTGGACAAGAACGGCGGCGGCACGCTGACCCTCAAGAACATGCCGAGGCTGGACGCACCCAAGGACCTGGTGGTGGAGTCGGGCTTTGCCGACCCCAACGGCGAAATCCAGACGCTGCGCCAGACGGCGCCGATGTGGCCGGCGGGCGTGGTGGCGGGCATCCGCACGCAGAGCTGGGTCTCGGTCAAGCAGAAGCTTCCCGTGCATGCCGTGGCGCTCGATCCGCAGGGGCGGCCGCAGGCCAACGTGCCGATCTCGCTGCGCGCGCAGGTGCGCATCACCACCTCGGTGCGCAAGCGCGTGGTGGGCGGCTTCTATCGCTATGACAACCGCAACGAGAACAAGGATCTGGGCATCAAATGCGAGGGCCGTACCGACGCGCAAGGCCGCATGCAATGCGACGTATCGCTGCCCGAGGCCGGCCAGGTGGAGCTGATTGCGCAGGCCCGGGATAACGCGGGACGCGTATCGCAGGCCGCCACTTCGGTGTGGGTGACGCGCCAGGGTGAGCTGTGGTTCGGCGGCGAGAACAACGACCGCATCGACCTGCTGCCCGAGAAGAAAGCCTACGCGCCGGGCGAGACCGCCGTGTTCCAGGTGCGCATGCCGTTCCGCCATGCCACCGCGCTGGTGGCGGTGGAGCGCGAGGGCGTGCTGGAGACCAGCGTGGTGGAGCTCAACGGGCGCGACCCCACGGTGCGGGTCAAGGTGAGGCCGGAGTGGGGCCCCAATGTGTATGTGTCGGTGCTGGCGTTGCGCGGGCGCTTGCGCGAGGTGCCCTGGTATTCGTTCTTCACCTGGGGCTGGCGCCAGCCGACCGAGTGGTGGCAGGCGTTTCGCAGCGAGGGGCGCGAGTACGCCGCGCCGAGCGCACTGGTGGATTTGTCCAAGCCGGCGTTCCGCCTCGGGCTGGCGGAGATCCGCGTGGGCAACGAGGGCTACAAGCTCGATGTGAAGGTGACGCCCGACAAGGCGAGCTATCCCGTGCGCGGCAAGGCGCAGGTAGCCGTGCAGGTGAAGCTGCCGGACGGTAGGCCTGCCGCCAACGGCGAAGTCGCGCTTGCCGCGGTGGATGAAGCACTGCTTGAGCTGATGCCGAACACGAGTTGGGATCTGCTCGACGCGATGCTGCGGCGGCGCAGCTACGGTGTGGAGACCGCCACCGCGCAGATGGAAATCATCGGCCGGCGCCACTACGGCCGCAAGGCCGTGCCGGCAGGCGGCGGTGGCGGCAAGAGCCCGACGCGCGAGTTGTTCGATACCTTGCTGCTGTGGAATCCGCGCGTGCAGCTTGACGGCGAAGGGCGCGCCACGCTGACGGTGCCGCTCAACGATTCGCTCACGCGATTCCGCATCGTGGCCGTGGCCGACCTGGGCGTGGGTCGCTTCGGCAACGGCAGCGCTACCCTTGCTGCCACGCAGGACCTGCAGCTGATCTCGGGACTGCCGCCGTTGGTGCGCGAGGAAGATCGCTATCGGGCCATGTTTACGCTGCGCAATACCACGCAGCGCGCGATGACGGTGCAGGCCGCGGCGCGCGTGAGCCCGCCGGGACCATCCGTGCAGCCGCAGGCGCTGGCGGCGCAGACGGTGGAGATCCCCGCGGGCGAATCGCGCGAGATCGGCTGGGACGTGGCCGCGCCGCTGTTGCCCGCCGGCTCGCTGGTGCAGGACGGCACGGTGCAGTGGGAGGTGGAAGCCACCGAGGCCGGCAAGACGGGGGGCGCCAGCGACCGCGTCAAGCTCTCGCAGCAACTGGTGCCGGCGGTGCCGCTCACCGTGCAGCAAGCCACGCTGGCGCAGCTGGCGCCAAACCTGTCGGTGCCGGTGCGCGCACCGCAGGGTGCGCTGGCGGATGCCGCGGGCCAGCCTCGCGGAGGCCTGCAGGTGAACCTGCAGGCGTCGCTGGCGGGCGGCATGCCGGGCGTGCGCGAGTGGTTCCGCAGCTATCCGTTCACGTGCCTGGAGCAGCGTGCCTCGCGCGCGATCGGGCTGGGTGATGCGGCGCAATGGAACGCATTGACGGCGCAGCTGCCCGGCTATCTCGACAACGACGGGCTGGCCTCGTATTTCCCGCTGCAAAACGACGGCAACGCGGGTAGCGAGGTGCTGACCGCCTACCTGCTGGCAGTCTCCGACGAAGCCGTGCGCGTGGGCCTGCCGCTGCGCCTGCCTGATGCGGCGCGGGCGCGCATGGAAAGCGGCTTGGCCGCCTTCATCGAAGGCCGCATCAAGCGCGAACGCTGGGCGCCCACGCAAGACCTGGAAGTGCGCAAGCTGGCCGCGCTCGAAGCGCTGTCGCGCAGCGGACACGCGCAGGCGCGCATGCTGGGCTCGATCCAGATCCTGCCGGCGCAATGGCCCACCTCGGCGCTGCTCGACTGGATCGCCGTGCTGTCGCGCGTGCAGGATATCCCGCAGCGCGACGAGCGCCTCGCGCAAGCGCAGCAGATCCTGCGCTCGCGGCTGACGGTGCAAGGCACGCGGCTGGCGTTCTCCACCGAGCGCGACGACAACTGGTGGTGGCTGATGAGCGGCGGCGATCTCAATGCCGCGCGCCTGCTGGCGCTGTCGCTTGAGTTGCCCGGCTGGAGGGACGAAAGCGCACAACTTGCAACCGGCTTGCTCGGCCGTCAGATGCGTGGCGCCTGGGGCACCACCACGGCCAACGCCTGGGGCTCGCTGGCGATCACGCGCTTTGCGCAAGCCTTCGAGAAGACGCCGGTGTCGGGGGGGG
>NZ_BAAILO010000060.1:82688-95050 GCF_054589115.1 Cupriavidus sp. 8B
CCTGCCGTGGCCACGTGCGGGCGAGGCCGCCACGCTGCAGGCCGTGCAGCAAGGCGCCGGCAAGCCCTGGGCCACGGTGCGCGCGCTGGCGGCAGTGCCGCTCGCCGCGCCACTCTCGGCGGGCTACCGCATCTCGCGCAGCGTGACGCCGGTGGAGCAGGCGGTGGCGGGCAAGTGGTCGCGCGGCGACACGTATCGCGTCAAGCTGGAGATCGATGCGCAGGCCGACATGACATGGGTGGTGGTGAGTGACCCGGTGCCTGCCGGCGCCACCATCCTGGGCAGCGGCCTCGGGCGCGACTCGGAGATCGCCTCGCGCGGCGAGCGGCGCAAGGGCGCATGGCCCGCATTCACCGAGCGCACGCCGCAGGCCTTGCGCGAGTACTACGCCTACCTGCCGCGCGGCAACGCCACGGTGGAATACACCGTGCGCCTGAACAACGCCGGCGAGTTCGCCTTGCCGCCCACGCGGGTGGAAGCGATGTACGCGCCGGATGTCTTCGGCGCGCAACCCAATGCCAGACTGACCGTAGGAGCACGCCCTTGAGCTGGCTTGCAATGATGATGCCCGCGCGGGTGCGCGAGTGGTGGATGGCCGGGACGATGGCCGGCTTGGTCTACGGCGGCCTGCTGGTCACCGTCGCGATGGACTCGCCACCCGGCGCGCCGTTGAACGGGCAAATCGCCTTCCAGCCGGTGTGGAAGACCGCGATGGCGCTGCTGCTGGTACGCGCCGCGCACTTCCATCCCGTGCGCCGCGAGCGGCGCTGGCTGATGGCGGCGCTGCTGTTCTCCGCGCTGGGGGACTTCCTGCTGGCGATGCCGTGGCTGTCGTTCTCCTTCATCGGCGGGCTCGGGGCTTTCCTGATCGCGCACTTCGCCTACCTCGGCTTGTTCGTGCCCATGGCGGGCGACGGGCGCGCGCATCGCCTGATCGCTTGCGGCGCGGTGGTGGGCGCGGCCGGCGTGATGCTCGCGCGCTTCTGGCCCAACCTGGGCACGCTGGCGGTGCCGGTCTCTGTCTATGTGGGCGCGCTCGCGGCGATGGCCTGCGCCGCGTTGCTGGCAAAGCTGCCGACGCCGCTGGCGGCAATCGGCGCGCTGTGCTTCGCCGTGTCCGACGGCTTGCTCGGCACCGCGCGCTTTCTCGTGCCGTTCGATACCTTTGCGCTCGGCATCTGGTGGACCTACGCGGCCGCGCAGGTGCTGCTGGTGGCCGGCGTGGTGGCCGGGCGGGACAAATGAAGGTGGGCCTGCGCGCGGTCGTCGTGATGGCCTGCGTGGCCAGCGCGCCCGCGCATGCGTTGCCGTCCTTCGACAACGTGCGCACCAGTTGGCGCAGCGCGGACGTGGTGGTGCTCGACCGCCACGGCGAAACCCTGTCCCGCGTGCGCGACGATTTCCGTGCGCGCCGCGGCGACTGGGTCACGCTGGCGGAGATATCGCCCGCGGTGCGCATCGCCATCGTCCTGTCCGAGGACCGGCGCTTCTATGCGCACAGCGGCGTGGACTGGCAGGGCGTTGCCGCCGCCGCGTGGGCCAACCTGTGGAACACGCGCACGCGCGGCGCCTCCACCCTGACCATGCAGCTCGCCGGCTTGCTCGACGAAGACCTGCGGCGTGCCGACAGCGGCCGCAGCGTGAGCCAGAAGATGGCGCAGGCCGTGCGAGCGACCGCACTGGAGCGCAACTGGAGCAAGGACCAGATCCTCGAGGCCTATCTCAACCTGGTGCCGTTTCGCGGCGAACTGGTAGGCTTGTCCGCGCTGTCGCAGGCGCTGTTCGGCAAGTTTCCGAGCGGCCTCGATGCACGCGAGGCGGCGCTGGCCGTAGCGCTGGTGCGCGCGCCCAACGCGCGAGCGCCGCAGGTCGCGCAGCGCGCCTGCGGCATCCTGCGCGAGCAGCAATTGCCGAAGGCATGCGATGGCCTGGACGGCTTCGCGCAACTGGCTTTGCTGCGTACCCGCAGCGCGGGCAGCGGCGACGCTGTGGGCAATGCATCGACGTCGAGCCTGGCGCCGAAGCTCGCGCCGCACCTGGCGCGCTTGCTGGTGTCGCAAGCCCGTGCCGCCGGCCCGGTGCCTGCCACGATCACGTCCACGCTCGATGCCGGCCTGCAGCGCATCGCCACGGCAAGCCTCGATCGTCATCTGCGCGAGCTTGCCGGGCGCAATGTGGAAGATGGCGCCGTGGTGGTGATCGACAACGCGAGTGGCGACGTGCTGGCCTACGTCGGTTCGTCGGGTGCGTTGTCGGCGGCCGCGCAAGTCGATCACGCTGCGGCGCCGCGCCAGGCCGGCTCCACGCTGAAACCGTTTCTCTATGAGCAAGCGCTGGAAGCGCGGCGGCTGACCACGGCGTCGCTGCTGGACGATCGGCCGGTCAACTTGCCCACGGGCGGCGGCGGGGGCCTCTATGTGCCGCAGAACTATGACCGGCAATACGTGGGCTGGGTGAGCATGCGCGCCGCGCTGGCTTCGTCGCTGAATGTGCCCGCGGTGCGCACGCTGGTGATGGTCACGCCGTTTCGCTTTCACCAGCGGCTGACCGCGCTCGGCTTGCCGCTGACGCAGGCTGGAGACTACTACGGCTACAGCCTTGCGCTGGGTAGCGCCGATGTGCCGCTGGTCGCGCTCACCAATGCCTATCGCGCGTTCGCCAACGGCGGGCGTTATGCGAGCGCACGGCTGCGCGCCGATGCGCCGCCAGTGACAGCGCGCGCGGTGATGTCGCCCGCGGCGAGCTACCTGGTTGCCGATGTACTGTCGGATCGCCACGCGCGGGCGCGCACGTTCGGCCTGGACAGCCCGCTCACCACGCGCTTCTGGACCGCGGTCAAGACGGGCACGTCGAAGGACATGCGCGACAACTGGTGCGTGGGCTGGTCGCAGCGCTACACGGTTGGCGTGTGGGTGGGCAATGCCAGCGGCGCAAGCATGCATGAGGTCTCGGGCGTGTCCGGCGCGGCGCCGGTGTGGCACGAGATCATGGAGGCACTGCACCGCTCGGTGCCGAGCATGGCGCCGGCCATGCCTGCTGGCGTGGAGCGCGTGCCGCTGCGCTTCGCCGATGACCTCGAACCTGCGCGCGATGAGGTGTTCCTCGCGGGTACCGCAATGCGGGTCGTCAACGTGGCCAGCGCGGATAGCGGGCGTGCCACCAAGAATCGCGTATCCGCCATCGCCAGCCCTGCCGATGGCACCGTGTTCGCGCTCGATCCCGATATCCCGCCGGCAGCGCAGCGCGTCTGGTTCCATGCAGAAGGTGTCAGCGGACAGGCCGCACAGCACGTGAGCTGGCGCATCGATGGCAAGCCGCTGGGGCGCGGCGGCCAGCTCTCCTGGTTGCCCTGGCCGGGCCGGCACGAAGTGGAATTGCTGGATGCTGCCGGCAGGGTGGTCGACCGCATCGGCATCGAGGTGCGTGGCGCCGTAGCCAAGGCGCCGCGCCGCTGATTACGCCGGCGTTGGCGCTGCGCGACAAGCGCCTGGTGACCGCGCTGGATACGTTCAACGTGGTGCAGGGCACATTCTGGATGTTGTGGCCATCGAGCCGGCACATGTTGCCGAAGCTGCGGGTGCTGGTCGACTTCCTGTCCAGCCGGGAGAGTCCGGGATGAAATCCCGCCGTGTCCGGCTTGAACGGGCAGCCCGATTGTGAGGCATGAGCGAGTTCTACGGCGCGCACGACGACGTCGAGTCCATTCGCACGATTAATCATGTGCTTGATCACGGCGTTAATCTTATTGATACGGCTGATATATATGGCCCGTACACCGCTGGACGCGGCCGACATGGCGGCCATCGACGCCGTGTTTCCGGCGGACGCAGTAGCGGGTACGCGTTATCCGGAACAGGCAATGTCCTTGCTGGCGCGCTGAACGTGCTGAACGTGCTGAACCTGTAGCGCGTGTGGGGCCGGCGGCGAGTTCACGGATAATCCAGCATCGCGAACCGCCTCCGGAGCCACCCGCCATGTCCGTTGCCCTGCTAGACGCCGCCCAGACGGCGGCCCGCCTGCCTTATCCCGCGCTGGCCCGTGCCATTGCCGGCATGCTGGCCGAGCTGCGCGCGGGCACGGCCATGGCGCCGCCGCGCATTGCGTTGGCCGTTGGGGATCCAGCCGGCGGCGAAGGCACGCTGCTGGTGATGCCGGCGCGCAACAGGGAACTGGTGATGACCAAGAACATCACCGTGCACCCTGGCAATCCGCAGCGCGGCCTGCCCAATATCCTCGGCGAGGTGGTGGTGGCCGACGCCCATACCGGACGCCGGCTGGCGCTGCTGGACGGGCCCACCGTGACGGGCCGGCGCACGGCCGCCGTGTCGTTGCTGGCGGCGCAGTGCTTCGCGCCGGATCCCGCTGGCGAGCTGTTGATCATCGGTGCCGGCGTGCAGGCAATGACCCATCTCGAAGCCTTTGTCGCCGGGCTCTCGCCGCGCCGCGTGTGGCTGCATTCGCGCACGGCTGCCAAGGCCGAAGCCCTCGCCGCGCATGCGCGCACGCTGGGCGTGGAGGCGCAGGCGGTGGATGACGTGAGCGCCGTATTGCCCCGCGTGTCGATGGTGGTGACGGTGACGTCCAGCCTGGTGCCGGTGCTGCCGGACCTGGATAGCGGCTTGTGGCGCGACGATCATTTCATCGCTGCGGTGGGCGCGTTCCGCCCGGAGATGTGCGAGCTGCCGCCGGCGCTTTGCCAGGCAGCCTCGGCGCATGGCCGGCTGCTGGCCGACACCTTGTTCGGCATCGAGGAGGAGGCGGGCGACCTGCTGCAGGCGGGCATCGATTGGGCCACCGTGCAGCCCTTCGAGCATGCCATCCTCGCCGCGGACGCGCTGCGCGCGCGCCGCGGCAGCCCGCTGGTCTTCAAGAGTGTTGGTTACGCCCTGTGGGACCTGGCGGCATGCGTGCTGGCGAGCGCTGGCACAGCGTAATTCCCTTGAGGCGAGTAGGCCTATGCCGCGCAGCAGGTTTCCTGGCCGGCGAGCGTCGCAAATTGCACACAGTTTGCACGGCCAGTTTGGCTTGTTTGCCTGTGTTTTTAATGGTTAACCCGTGCTTTAGGGGCGGGCTTCTACAAAAGTGTTAAGCGTTTGAAACAGAGGGGTCACACCAGACGGGATAATGCCTGCTTCGGGTAGAGAGTTAACAAGGAGTAGAGGCATGTCCCCCAAGAAGATCCTGCTGGCCAGCGTAGCCATGCTAGTTGCCGGTGCCGCGCAAGCGCAAAGCGCCGGCAGCAATATTGTCAGCCTGGGCTGGTTCCGCGTGATGCCGACGAGTTCCGCCGATGCGCTGGTCGTCGATAGCATCGGCGGCTTCCCCGTCAACCAGACCGAAGCCGGCACGAGTGCCAAGATCAAGTCCGCGGATACGCTTGGCATCGCGTTCACGCACTTCTTTACCGACAATATCGCAGGTGAATTTGTCGTGGGGATTCCACCGAAGCACGATGTGGAGGGCGCTGGCACGTTTGCCAAATACGGCACGCTGGGCAATGTGAAGCAATGGAGCCCGGCGGTACTGGTGAAGTACTACTTCGGGGAAGCGAAGACCAAGTTCCGCCCCTACGTGGGCCTTGGCGCGAACTACACGTGGTTTACCGACGAGACCATCAGCAACCAGACTTTCGTGCGCTCCGAGTTTGGCCCGAACGCCAGGATGACGGCGAGCGCCAAGAGCTCGTGGAATCCGGTGTTCAATGTCGGCGCGAACTACGCCGTCACCGATAACTGGTTCGTCGGCCTGTCGGTGTCCTACCTGCCGCTGTCCAGCACGGCCACGCTCACCACCCAGAACGCGGGTGCGGCGGGCAATGCTACGGTTGTGTCGCATACCAAGATCAAGATCGATCCGGTGGTGACCTACCTGAACGTCGGCTACCGCTTCTAAGCGGTCCGCCAGATGACAAAACGGGCGCCAAGGCGCCCGTTTTGCTTTGCGCGGCTTGCCGGCTCAGCCCGCGGCCTGGGTGCTGCCCTTGACGGGATAGCCCGCTGCCTCGATGGCCTCGCGCAGCGCTTGGCCGCTGGCGGTGGCCTCTATCGAAACTGCCTGCGCTGGGATGTCGGCCGACACTTTCGCGGCGGGATCGAGGGCTTGCACGGCGCGCGTGATGGCGCCCACGCAATGGCCGCACGACATGCCTTCAACCTGGAACTGGATCATCTGGAATCTCCTGTTGGTACCTGGGGTACGAAATCAAGGTAAGCGCCCGGCCGTCCAAAAAGCGTACCTGTCGCTGCGCTGGCCGGGCCGGACTTTTTGTCTACCCCTGAAGTTTGCACCTTCCCACCGTGGGAAGCGCAAGGCCTTTTCCAAACGTTCCTGCGCACCGCGCGTGATGAACGCGTGGCTTGCAACCGGGCTTGACCTTCCCAACATGGTAAGGTCCATGATGTGGTTGTCATCACTGTGGACTTGATCCCTGCCATGCCCGCGAATTCCCAACTCCTTCCCTTACCCGGCGCCGCAGCAGACGCGCAGGCCTCCGAATGGCGGCTGCCGATCGGCGGCATGACGTGCGCCTCGTGCGTGCGGCGCGTCGAGACCGCGCTTGGCAAGGTGCCTGGCGTGCGTCAGGTCGCCGTCAACCTCGCCACCGAAGAAGCCACGCTGCAAGCCGATAGCGGCGCCGTGCTGCCGGCCGCCGCCGAGGCCGTGAAGGCCGCCGGCTACGAGGTGCCGCACCAGGCCATGACCTTGTCCATCAGCGACATGACCTGCGCGTCCTGCGTGGCGCGTGTCGAGCGTGCGCTGAAAGCCGTGCCGGGCGTGGTGGATGCGCAGGTCAACCTGGCAACGGAGCAGGCCGAGGTGACGGTGCTGCGCGGCGCCGTGGATGCCGATGCGCTGGCCGCGGCGGTGGCGCGCGCCGGCTATGGCGCGGTGCCGGTGACGGGCGACTTGCCGGCTGGGGCTGTGCCGGGCGAAGGCTTCTGGTCCGGGCCGTGGCCGGTGGCGATCTCGGCGGCGCTTTCGCTGCCGCTGGTGGCGCCCATGGTGGCCGAATGGTTCGGCGTGCACTGGATGCTGCCGGCCTGGGTGCAGTGGCTGCTCGCCACGCCGGTGCAGTTTGTGTTTGGCTGGCGTTTCTACAAGGCCGGCTTCAAGGCGGTGCGTGCGGGCGCGGGCAATATGGATCTGCTGGTCGCGCTCGGTACCTCGGCGGCTTACGGCTTGTCCTTGTGGCTGATGTGGCGCGGCGCGCACGCCATGCCGCACCTGTACTTCGAAAGCGCGGCAGTGGTCATCACGCTGGTGCGCCTGGGCAAGTGGCTGGAAACGCGCGCCAAGCGCCAGACGGCGGACGCCATCCGCGCGCTGGCCGCGCTGCGCCCCGATAGCGCGATCGTGCGCCGCGACGGCGCTGAGGTCAGCGTGCCGCTGGGCTCGGTGCGGGTCGGCGACGAAATCGTGGTGCTGCCGGGCGCACGCGTGCCGGTGGACGCCAAGGTGATCGAAGGCAGCAGCCATGCCGATGAATCGATGCTGACCGGCGAAAGCCTGCCGGTACCGAAGGCGCCTGGCGCGTTGCTGACCGGCGGCGCCATCAACTTTGAAGGCCGCCTGGTGGCGCGTACGGTGGCGGTGGGCGCCGAGACGGTGCTGGCGCGCATCATCCGCATGGTCGAGCACGCGCATGCCGCCAAGGCGCCGATCCAGCGCATGGTCGACCGCGTCAGCGCGGTGTTCGTGCCGGTGGTGCTGGGCATCGCGCTGGTCACGTTGCTGGGTTGGGGCCTGCTCGGTGGCAACTGGGAGGTTGCCTTGCTCAACGCGGTGGCGGTGCTGGTGATCGCCTGCCCGTGCGCGCTCGGCCTGGCGACGCCGACCGCGATCATGGCGGGCACCGGCGCGGGTGCCCGCGCCGGCATCCTGATCAAGGACGCCGAGGCGCTGGAAGTGGCGCACCGGGTCATGGTGGTGGCGTTCGACAAGACCGGCACGCTCACCGTAGGCAAGCCGGAAGTGGTGGCGCTGGCCGTGCCGGCGGGTGCCGGCGACGTGGAAGAGCAACGCTTGCTGGCGCGCCTGGCCGCGCTGCAGGCCGGCAGCGAGCATCCGCTGGCGCACGCGGTGCTGGCAGCGGCACGCGCGCGCGGCATCCACGCGCCGACGGCTACCGATGTGCGCGCTTTGCCCGGCATGGGCTTGTCCGGCAAGGTCGATGGCGTGGCGTTGCAGCTTGGCAGCGAGCGCCTGCGAGCGTCGCTGGGCGCAGCGGCGGGTACGCTCGAAGCGCAGGCGCAAGCACTGCAGCAAGCGGGCCGCACGGTGTCCTGGCTGATCGAGACGGGCGCGCAGGATGCGTCGCCTGCGCAAAACCGCGTGGTGGGGCTGGTTGCCTTTGGCGACGCCATCAAGCCCGGCGCGCGGCGCGCGATCGAGCGGCTGCGCGCCGCCGGCGTGCGCACGGTGATGCTGTCCGGCGACAACAAGGGCGCGGCCGCGCGCGTGGCCGAGACGCTCGGGCTGGACGAGGTGCAGGCGGAAGTACTGCCGGCCGACAAGGCCGAACGCGTGAACGCCCTCAAGGCGGGCGGCACCGTGGTGGCGATGGTGGGCGACGGCATCAACGATGCGCCGGCGCTGGCCGCGGCGGATGTCGGCATTGCCATGTCGACCGGCACCGATGTGGCCATGCATGCTGCTGGCATCACGCTGATGCGCGGGGACCCGGCGCTGGTGGCCGACGCGCTGGCGATCTCGCACCGCACGGTGCGCAAGATTCGCGAGAACCTGTTCTGGGCCTTCTTCTACAATGTGATCGGCATCCCGCTGGCGGCGGCCGGCCTGCTCAACCCGGTGGTGGCCGGCGCGGCCATGGCATTCTCCAGCGTGAGCGTGGTCGGCAATGCGCTGCTGCTGCGGCGCTGGAAGCCGGCGGGAGAGCAAGCATGAATATCGGTGAAGCGGCACAGGCTTCCGGCGTCTCCGCCAAGATGATCCGGCACTACGAGTCCATCGGCTTGCTGGCGGCGCCGCCGCGCAGCGAGGGCGGCTACCGCCGCTACGACGCGCGCGCGGTGCACACCTTGCGCTTCGTGCGGCGTGCCCGTAATCTCGGGTTCTCGCTGGACGAGATACGCGGCTTGCTGTCGCTGTGGCACGACCGCGCGCGGGCCAGCGCCGACGTCAAGGCGCTCACCTTGCGCCACGTGGCGGACCTGGAGCAGCGCATTGCCGAGCTTGCCGCCATGCGCGACACGCTGCGCCAGCTGGCCGAGGCCTGCAGCGGCGATGCGCGGCCCGACTGCCCGATCCTCGCGGATATGGCGCAGGCGGGGTCAGGCCTGGAGTCGGAGGAAGTGGAAAAGGGCGGCGATGGCGCGGTGCGGGCCTGCCATCGTCACGGCGAGGACAGAACCGTGGCCTCCTAGTCGGTGGATGCCAGCGGCACCGTAGCGGAACACAGATGGAGATCAACCGAATGGATCGACCGAGTACCGCTGCCTCCGTCCAGCCTGCCGCCGATGGCGCCGGCCCTGGCGTGGCGGCCGCTGCGCGGCCCGTTGCCCCCATCGAAAGCCGCCAGCGCATGCGCGACGGCACGGAGCTGCTCTTGCGTACCTGGCAGCCCGATCCCGACTTGTTCCCGGAACCCACGGGCTCGCTGTTGCTGGTGCACGGCCTGGCCGAGCATTGCGGCCGCTACCAGCACGTGGCCGAGTTGCTGTGCGGCCTTGGCCTGCGCGTGCGCGGCTACGACCAGCGCGGCCATGGCGCGAGCGGCGGTCCGCGCATGGTGGCGGAGCATCCGGATGTGTTTGTCGAAGACCTCACTGAAATCCACGACGCTGCGGTGGGCCAGTGGAAGGAGCTGCCGTTCCTGCTGGGGCACAGCATGGGCGGGCTGGTGGCGGCGCGCTTCGCCACCGCGCGCGTGCGGCCGATCCGCGCGCTCGTGCTGTCATCGCCGGCGCTGGCCTTGAGGCTGTCCGGCCCGATGCTGGCCCTGCACCGCATGCTGCTGACGCTGGTGCCGCGCCTGCGCGTGCCCAACCCGATCGATGCGCGCTACCTGTCGCACGACGCGGCGATGGTGGCGCAGTACCGCGCCGATCCGTTGGTGCAGGGCACCATCAGCGCCGGCGTGCTGGAGACGTTCGTGCGTGGCATGGCGCAGGCGCAAACCGATGCGCCTTTGCTGGAAGCGCCCACGCTGATGCTGGTGGCGGGCGACGATCGCATCGTCGACCCGGCGGGCAGCCGACGTTTTTTCGACAACGCGCCGCCCGACCTGCGCGAGGCGCGCTGGTTCGACTCCGGCTACCACGAGCTCTTCAACGAGGCGCAGCCGCTGCGCGGCGAGGTATTCGCCGCGCTCACCGACTGGCTGCGCAAGCATCTGCAACCGCAGGCGGCGTGAGCGTGCATGATGTGTCCCTGGATGGCACCACCTGAACCATTGCGCGCATCCACGGCCCAAGTTCGGCATGCCGCGCATGGACGCATGCATTTGCAATCCTGGCGGGATGTTCCCGCGCGGGCCCATCATCAACCTTTCCAAACGCGGCGCAAGGCCTGACAAGAGACAGCATGGAGACTTACGACTACATCATCGTCGGCGCCGGTTCGGCCGGCTGCGTGCTGGCCAACCGCCTGACCCAGGACCCCGAAGTGAGCGTGCTGCTGCTTGAAGCCGGCGGGCGCGACGACTACCACTGGATCCACATCCCGGTGGGCTACCTGTATTGCATCGGCAACCCGCGCACCGACTGGATGTACCGCACCGTGGCAGAAGCCGGCCTGGGCGGCCGCTCGCTGGGCTACCCGCGCGGCCGCGTGCTGGGTGGTTCGTCGTCGATCAACGGCATGATCTATATGCGCGGGCAGCGCGAAGACTATGACGACTGGGCGCGCCTCGCGGGCGACGACGGCTGGTGCTGGGACAATGTGCTGCCGCTGTTCAAGCGAAGCGAGGACCATCATCGCGGCGGCGACGAATTCCACGGCGCGGGTGGCGAATGGCGCGTGGAAGGGCAGCGCTTGCGCTGGGACATCCTGGAGCGCTTCATGGATGCCGCCGAGCAGGCCGGCATCCCGCGCACCGATGACTTCAATCGCGGCGACAACTTTGGCGTGGGCTATTTCGAGGTCAACCAGCGCCGCGGCATCCGCTGGAATACCGCGAAGGCGTTCCTGCGCCGCGCGGCCGAGCGGCCCAACCTGACCATCGTCACCGGCGCTCAGGTGAGCGCGCTGACGTTCGAGGGACGCCGCTGCAGCGGCGTGGACTATCTCGGCGGGGGCAAGCCGTTCACAGCGGCAGCGCGCGAGGAAGTCATCCTGGCGGCGGGCGCGGTCAATACGCCGCAGTTGCTGGAGCTGTCCGGCATCGGCCAGCCCGAGCGGCTGCAGGCTTTGGGCATCGCGGTGCGCCATGTCTTGCCCGGCGTGGGCGAAAACCTGCAGGATCACCTGCAGCTGCGCAGCGTGGTCAAGGTGGAGGGCGTGCGCACGCTCAACACGCGCGCGGGCAGCTGGTGGGGCAAGCTCGGCATCGGCCTGCAGTACGCGGTCAACCAGAGCGGGCCGATGAGCATGGCGCCGTCGCAGCTCGGCGCCTTCGCGCGCTCGGATGCATCGTATGCGCGGCCCAACCTCGAGTACCACGTGCAGCCGCTATCGCTCGACAAGTTCGGCGATCCGCTGCATCGCTTCAACGCCTTCACGGCCAGCGTGTGCAACCTGCGCCCGACCTCGCGCGGCAGCGTGCACATCGCCGATCCGGATTTCCGCCACGCGCCGGTGATCGCGCCAAATTACCTGACGACCGACGCCGACCGCAAGGTCGCGGCGGATTCGCTGCGGCTGACGCGGCGCATCGTGGCGTCGCCCGCGCTCGCGCCCTACAAGCCGCAGGAATGGCTGCCGGGCCCGGCGTTCGAGACCGACGAGCAACTGGCCCAGGCCGCGAGCGAGATCGGCACCACCATCTTCCATCCGGTGGGCACCTGCCGCATGGGCCGTCCCGATGATCCCGAGGCAGTGGTGGACCAGCGCCTGCGCGTGATCGGCATCGACGGCCTGCGCGTGGTCGATGCATCGATCATGCCGCTGATCACCTCGGGCAACACCAACTCGCCGACCATCATGATCGCGGAGCGTGCCAGCGACATGATCCGCGAAGACCGGCGCCGGCGCATGGCCGGGACGGAAGCCGCCAGCGCCGCGGCAACGGCAATTGCCAGCCCGGCAGCTGCCGGCGCCACGGCGAATGCCAAAGCGGGAGCGAGCAACTGATACTCCATTCTGCTCAGAAGTATCTATAATTGCTCGCCATGAGCAAGGTTTATCGGATCAACGAATTCGCAAAGCGCATCGGACGGGCTCCCAGTACGGTGCGCCGCTGGGAG
>NZ_BAAILO010000061.1:0-30493 GCF_054589115.1 Cupriavidus sp. 8B
TTCGGACTTTCTGCTCAAGCCGCTTTCCGATCATCAGGTGATCGAGTCGGTTACAGTCGCAATCGCCAAGGATGGAGTTCGACTGAGTGCAGAGCGCTTGCGCACTGAATGGCTCAATGCCTACCAATCTATGTATTCCGTGGTGCGAAGAACAAACAGATAGCAGCCGAACTTGGCATCGGCGATATCACCGTCAAGGTACACTGCGCTTCGGCGATGCGAAAGATGAGGGCAAGCTCCCTGCCCGACATTGTGCGCAAAGCCCACCTAATCGGTCTCACACCGGACAGTGACGATCGCCTCCCCGATCATTTTGTCCCGAATCGACGGATTAATGACATGTGAAACCGCGTGGGTTTCCACCACATTAGAGGGCAAGTGGCGCTGCTGTCTGAAGCACTGAGGCAAGCGCTTTCTCTTCTATCGAAAGGATGTGGTAATGCAACTCACCGGGAACACCATCTTTATTACGGGCGGGACGTCGGGCATTGGCCTGGAGTTGGCGAAGGCCTTCCATGCCTTGGGAAACAAGGTCATCATTGCTGGACGCCGCAAAGCACTTCTGCAGCAGATCTCCGCGGAGTATCCCGGCATCGATGGCGTCGAACTCGATATTTCCGACGCTGCCGACATCGCGCGTGTGGCGAAGGACTTGATCTCGGACTATCCGACGCTGAACGTTCTGATCAACAACGCGGGCATCATGCCGTTTGACGACGCCTCCACCGCCGTCGAGGATGCCACGTCTCGCAGCATCCTCGACACAAACCTCCTAGGCCCAATCCGAATGACGTCGGAGCTCGTCGAACATCTGAAAGGTCAATCGCGCTCGACGATCATTTACAACACGTCGGTGCTGGCGTATGTCCCGATCGCCACTAACGCGGTGTACTCCGCATCGAAGGCGGCGCTGCACTCCTATGCCCTGTCGCAGCGCTTCATGCTCCGCGCAACCAACGTGACAGTCCAGGAGATCGCACCGCCTTGGGTCGACACCGACCTCGTCAAGAAGAGCGGCGATCCGCGTGCCATGCCCTTGGACGCGTTTATCGAAGAAACCATGCGCGGCCTCGCGACCGAAGAGCATGAGGTGTTTGTCGAGTCCATTCGCGCCATGCGCGATAACCCGGGACTCGGCGAGCATCAGCTGGTTCACGACTTCAACCAACACATCGCCGATAACCCCATCCCGGTTTAACGAGAGCCTGGCGCCGCGGCCCGGAGTGCCAGTGACCACGCGCAGGAGAAGATCTGTGTCACACAATCGAAGGCCTGCGCGCGCAAGCGGTCCCGGACAAGGGCTACGACGCCAACGCTTTCGTGCAGTCGATTCGAACCGCAGGAAGCAAGGCCGTCATTCCGCCACGCTCGAACCGGATCAGCAAGCGACGCTATAGCCGCGCCCTGTATCGCACTCGCAATCTGGTCGAACGCTTTTTCAACCGCATAAAGCATTTTCGCCGTGTCTCCACTCGGTATGACAAGCGAGCTGACAGCTATCTCGTCTTTGCATCGCTTGCCTGTGCCTTCGGACCATTGGTTAAATTGTGAACAGACCCTAGAGAGTGTCCCGCCTCGTAAGGCGAAAGGCTTAACAAGATGACTACCTCTGGATCGGCGCCGCTGCGCGCCTCCAATCCACGCCTACGGTCGATGCTGGAGGCACCGATTGTTCCAACGGTTCTTCGCATGAGCGTGCCAAACATGCTCATGATGTTGGCCCAAGCGTCAACTGGGCTGATTGAGACATGGTTTCTTGCGAAACTTGGCACGGATGTACTGGCAGGTGTCGCTGTTGTCATACCAGTACTAATGCTAATGGGCAACATGTCGCAGGGGGCCATGGGCGGTGGGATATCCGCAGCCGTGGCTCGGGCTCTTGGGGCCGGAAACCAGACCTTGATAAATCAGATTCCGCGGCACGCCCTAGCCATCAACGTTCTTATTGGCGTAGCATTTGCCGCCATGCTTTTGACGTTCCAGAGGTCACTATTCTCGCTTATCGGCGCAAAGGGGGCGGCGTTGGATGCGGCTTGTACTTATGGTCGTGTGCTGTTCGCAGGACTGCCGCTGATGTGGGCGATGAACGCACTCGCCAGTGTTATTCGGGGGACGGGGAATATGTCATTCCCTGGGATGGTGATCTGTGGAGGAGCAGTCGCTCTAGTGCCATTGTCTCCTTGCCTCATATTTGGTTGGGGTCCGATTCCCCAATTAGGAGTAGCGGGCGGAGCGTGGGCTTTGGTGCTTTATTACGCAGCGGGCACCGCGATATTGGGGTGGTTCTGCCTCTCGGGGCGTTGTGCCGCTCAGCTAGTGGGAGGCGCAGTGCATTGGTTACCGATACGTAGCATTTTGGTCGTTGGCGCATTGGCATGCATAAATCCGGTACTTACAAATGCATTGATTGCGATTACGACGGCCCAGGTTGGTGGGCACGGTGGCACTGCAGCTCTAGCAGGCTACGCAACGGGTGCGAGGCTAGAGTATCTGCTGATCCCAATAGCTTTCGGCTTTGGAGCGCCTATGGTTGCGCTTGTGGGAGCCAACATTGGCGCAGGTCAGATCGACCGCGCGCGGCGTATCGCACTTATCGGTGGATTTATTGCCTTTTCATTAGCCGAACTAATTGGCCTAGTTGCAGCCTTTCGGCCTTCCGCATGGTTGCGGCTCTTTGGAGGAGATGAACATTTGCTGGAAGCGGGCGTCGCCTATCTTCAGATGGTAGGTCCGTTCTACGGCTGCTTTGCCCTGGGCTTTTCCCTTTACTTTGCATCTCAGGGCGCCGGTCGACTCAAATGGCCACTCGTGGCCGGAGCGCTACGCCTCACCCTGTTCGCCGGTGTTGGCGGCTTTGCGTTGTCTCAAGGCGCAAGCTTGCAACAGTATTTTTCCTTTGGTGCTCTCGCAATGCTCGTTTACGGTACCTTCATACTGTGGGCAGTCGCAAAAGGAAATTGGGGTATGGGGGGGCGTTAGAGACCGATAGTCGCCCCAATTGCAAGGGGGTCGACAGACGAAAGTGTCGTACGTTTTAAACAAGCATGTAATTCGATCGTCGCTAGTCAGGCGGGCTTCAACGCGCCGCAGACATTTACGGCGATACCGTACTTGTTCGAGAGCTTCTCTGTTTGTGCCAAAAGACGTACCTCGTTACGCGCGACAAGAATCAAGTCACAACCGCGGCTGCTAAATGGTCAGCATAGACTGCGCCGATACCCGAAGATCCGCCGGTCACAAGCGCGGTTCCGATTGTAAAGACATTTCCTATCCATTTTTTTGTGAAAATTGCGTGCCAGATAGGCTCGAAGAGAGAGCGATAGTCTCTTTCGCTCCCCAATGTGCGACGTATTGATGCAGTTTCTGAGCATGGTTGGCGCCTCAAAAGCGCGCTCGAGACGGTCGGTACTTACCTCCTGCGCCTTTGCGCGAAATTGACAAAAATGGCATGTTCGCGAGGCTCTGGGAGCCACGTTGTAGGTTGCATCCAATCGATTCATTCGTGTCAAGAAAAGATGACGTGAATCTCATTATCCAAGGCAATTAATTCACTATTCAGAGAACTGATACGAACCGTCAAGTTGCACCTGCGATACTTCAACATCTTCCCCCGGCGTATCGCGCCATTGGTGGCAGCCTGTTGGGAAAACCCAAAAACGTCCAGGCAAGGCCCGCGAGGCCTGCCGTCTGCATCAAGGAATCCAATGAAAAAGCTCACGACCGCTTTCGGCGCGCCCGTCGTCGACAACAACAACATCCAGACTGCCGGCCCGCGCGGTCCGGCCCTGCTGCAGGATGTCTGGTTCCTGGAAAAGCTTGCCCACTTCGACCGCGAAGTCATTCCCGAACGCCGTATGCACGCCAAGGGCTCGGGCGCCTATGGCACGTTCACCGTCACGCATGACATCACCAAGTACACGCGTGTCAACCTGTTCTCGGAAGTCGGCAAGAAAACCGACCTGTTCCTGCGTTTCTCGTCGGTGGCCGGCGAACGCGGCGCAGCCGATGCCGAACGCGATATTCGCGGCTTCGCCATCAAGTTCTATACCGAGGAAGGCAACTGGGACCTGGTGGGCAACAACACGCCGGTCTTCTTCCTGCGCGATCCGCTCAAGTTCCCCGACCTGAACCACGCCGTGAAGCGCGACCCGCGCACGGGCATGCGCAGCGCCGAGACCAACTGGGACTTCTGGACCAGCCTGCCCGAGGCCTTCCACCAGGTCACCATCGTCATGAGCGATCGCGGCATTCCGCGGAGCTGGCGTCATATGCACGGCTTCGGCAGCCACACCTACAGCTTCATCAGCAAGGACATGCAACGCCACTGGGTGAAGTTCCACTTTGTGACCCAGCAGGGCATCCAGAACCTGTCCGACGCCGAGGCGGCCGAGGTTACCGGACAGGACCGCGAGTACCACCAGCGCGACCTGTACGAAGCCATCGAGCGCGGCGAGTTCCCGCGCTGGAAGCTGTTCGTGCAGATCATGCCCGAGGCCGACGCCGGCAAGTATCGCTACAACCCGTTCGACCTGACCAAGGTCTGGTCGAAGAAGGACTACCCGTTGATCGAAGTGGGCGTGATGGAACTGAACCGCAATCCGGAAAACCATTTCGCCGAGGTGGAGCAGGCCGCGTTCGCGCCGTCGACGATCGTGCCGGGCGTCGGTTTCTCGCCGGACAAGATGCTGCAAGGCCGCCTGTTTTCGTATGGCGACGCCGAGCGCTATCGCCTGGGCGTGAACCACCACCTGATTCCGGTGAACTCGCCGAAGGCCGCGAAGTACGTCAACAGCTATCACCGCGACGGCCGCGGCCGCACCGACGGCAACGCGGGCGGCACCATCGGCTACGAGCCGAACACCCGTGGCGAGTGGGCCGAGCAGCCGGACTTACGTGAGCCTCCGCTGTCAGTCGAAGGCGCCGCCGACCACTGGAACCACCGTGTCGACGACGACTACTTCTCGCAGGCAGGCGACCTGTTCCGCCTGATGTCGCCGGCCCAGCAGCAGACGCTGTTCGACAACACGGCCCGTGCGATCAAGGGCGTGTCGAAGCCCGTGCAGCAGCGCCATATCGACCACTGCACGCAGGCCGATCCGGCCTACGGCGCTGGTGTTGCGGCAGCCATCGAGAAGATCGAAGCGAAATAAGTCCTGGTTGGTTGCCTCTCCCGCTTGCGGGAGAGGCCGGGGCGGAGGGCGGGTGCACCCCGCCCTCCCTGCGAGAACCACGAAAGCCAGGAAAGCAAGACGAGAACACAAGACGGACCAGACCCAGACATCCACCATGACCGCCGATGAAGAAGCCCGCATGATCGCCGCGCTGGGCCAGGTTTTCGACCTGGCGCGCAATGGCGACGCGGCCGCGCTGGCGGCGCTGATCAAACGCGGTATGCGGCCGAACCTGCGCAACGAGAAAGGCGACAGCCTGGTGATGCTGGCCGCCTATCACGGCCATGCCGACGCGCTGCGCATGATGCTGGCAGCCGGCGCGTCACCCGACACGCGCAATTCGATGGGGCAGACGCCGATTGCCGGGGCTGCCTACAAAGGCTACCGGGACGTAATCGAAATCCTGCTGGAACACGGCGCGGACGTCGAGGGCGCTTCGCCCGACGGCCGCACTGCGCTAATGGTCGCAGCGATGTTCCAGCGCGCGGAAATCGTCGAATTGCTCAAGGAGCACGGCGCCGACCCGGAAGCGCGCGACGAGCGCGGCATGACGGCGGCCGACGCCGCCGCATTCATGGCTGGCCACACGGGCCGGCCGGCGCACTGATACTTCGGCCGTTGGCCGCTGGTCAGCCGCGACCGACGAACGGGCATCTTCGTCGCCATCACGGTCATGAACTGCACGTTGGCGTCGCGCGGCAGGTTGGCCATGTGCAGCAACGAACTGGCGATGTGGGACACGTCCATCAACGGCCCCGGACGAACCTGGCCATTGGCCTGCGGCACGCATGCGCGCCATGCGGTTGGCCATGTCGGTGCCCGCATTGGCCGCACGCAAATCATAGGGACGACCATCGATTGCCCGGCGCTGGGCAATCGATGGTCGTGGCATCGCCTACAAGGCGTTGATAGGTGTTTGTGCCGATATTGAGCAAGCTCGCTTGGAGCTGCTTCTACCAGAGCAGCCGGGCGAATCGGGGCCGCTGAACCTCGTGTGCGCGCACCGTAAACAGTTTTCACCTGCAGTGCGGTACCTCCGTACAGCGCTGCGTTGAGCGGTTGAATCCGCAGTGTGGATGAAGGCGTTCAGCATCGAGATCATGGAATCTGCGTGAGTCGGCTGATCGCCAATTTGGCAATACCTGAATGATTTTTGCTAATTGTGTGAATGCTAGGACCTTGACGTCCGCCTCGAGATCCAGCTTATGGCGCCAACGTTTCGAGGGTTCTTCGAGAAAACCGACTAACGCCGGCACCCCGGGGCCAATGCCTAATCAGATCCCAAATTGACTGGACCGTGCTTGTTGGGACGTGGTCACACATGAACGGCATGCGCCGAGCAGAACACATTAATCGTCTGCATCGGGAGGGACATGTTGAAGCGGTTGCGTTGGCGATTGAGTGTGATGACTAATCAGGTCGGACCGTGACTTGCTAAACCTGTATATGACAAAGAGCTTCGAGCTCTTACGGGAAATCAGGTGCGAGTCAGCGAATTTCATCGGGACCCGCAGCCTATCAGGGCTGCAACCAGGCCGAATATAAAGCCGCAACCCAACCTAGTCAGGTCAGAGCGCACAAAAGCCTCGCAAACGGGAGGCGTTCATATAGAGGCATATCAGCTCTTTGTCGGTGAGTTCGAGACATTCACTCGCCCGTATCGCACGCTCACGCTGCTGCTCCAGAATGAGGCCTCCGGGTCCAGCGTACCGAACATTCGCGTGCCAACAATGAGCCTCGAGTGCGAGCCTAAGCAGATCTGGCTTGAATATCGGGGAGGCAGGGCACCCACGCGATCGCTGCACACGGTTGGCGAAGAACAGTTCAGAGAGGCACAAATCGCAACAAGGAAGAGCTTGACATTTTCCTACTTGACAGTAGACTAACAAACTCATTGGTACGAGTTCTGCGTAAGACAAGCCTCGCTCGATCAGACTTCGTGTAGTCTGATTTGCCCCAAGAGGGGTTTCGCATGACGGCTCATGGCGATGTCTCGCTGCGCATCGGTGAGCGCGTCCGCGCTTCGTTTCGATCTTTCGGGGCGCGGGAGCTTCCCTATTTTGTGGCCGCCGACTCTGCCGAAGGCAAATAACTCGAGGAGACTTCCCATGACGACTTCGCTTCAGGCCGCGTTGGCGCCACGTTCCATTGCGATCGTGGGTGCTTCACAGAATCCGGACAAGATCGGTGGTCGACCGGTTGACTACCTGCAGCGCTTTGGCTTCAAAGGGCGCATCTACCCTATCAATCCCACCCGCTCAAGCGTCCAGGGCTTGAAGGCGTGGCCCTCGATCGAGGAACTGCCGGAGGCTCCGGATCTCGCAATCATCGCGGTACCGCGGAACGAGGCGATTGAAGCGGTGCAGAAGTGCGCCCGCATCGGAACAGGGATCGGAATCGTCATGAGTTCTGGCTTTGGCGAGGGTCACTCCGTTGAGGGAAAGACTGCCGAGCGCTCGATGGTCGACACCGCTCGCGCGGCGGGCATGCGGCTGATCGGGCCGAATTGTCAGGGGCTTGCAAACTTCAGCAATGGGGCTCTAGCCACATTTTCGACGATGATCAAAGAGTGTCCGCCCGCTGACGGACACATAGCGATCCTCAGCCAGAGTGGGACGCTGGGGATGGCGCCGTACGGGCTGCTTCGGCGCCGGGGGCTGGGCATCCGGCACGCCCACGCAACAGGCAACGACGCGGATGTCACGATCGCCGAGTTGGCGACGGCGGTCGCCGAGGATGAGCAGGTCCGACTGATGCTCCTGTATCTCGAGGGCATGCCCGACCCGCACCAGCTTCAAAAGCTCGGACGAATCGCTCAGGAGCGTCGTCTGCCCGTGCTCGCGCTGAAGTCCGGGCGTACGGCCGCCGGTAAAGCCGCCGCGCTATCGCACACCGGTGCGCTAGCCAGCGAAGACCGTGTGGTCGACAGCTTCTTTGAGCAACATGGCGTCTGGCGTGCGCACACAATGGAGCAACTGGTCGATGCCGCTGAGATGTACCTGAAGCGCTGGAAGGTGGGTGGCCGGAGCATCGTGACGGTGAGCAATTCTGGAGCGGCGGGGGTGCTTGCTGCGGACGCAGCCAGCATGCATGGGATGCAGATGGCCAGCTTCGACCCTTCAACTCGACAGTCCCTCGCGGCCATTCTTCCAACCTTCGCGAACGTTACCAATCCGGTCGATATCACGGGTGCTCTGCTCACGGATAGCAGCCTCTTCAGCAAGGCTCTCGACGTCATCGCGCGGGATCCAAATGCTGACGCATTTCTCGTTGCATTTCCGGTCGCCGGAGCAGGCTACGACGTCGAAGGCTACGCGGATGCGGCGGCGCGTTTGGAAGCCAGCACCGGAAAGCCGGTTGTGGCAGCCACGCCGCAACCGGACGTGGCGGCCTTGTTCCGTGAACGCGACGTACCGGTTTTCTCCTCGGAAAGCAGTGCGGTATCGGCGCTCGACCGATTCACGCGCCACCACAAGCGTTTGGAGTTAGCGCGCCATCGACGTGCTGGTGCGTACCTCGATCCCGTCCCCGTCACGACTGAGCCCGCCCGTAAGCCCCTGATGGCGAACGAGGCACAGAGTCTTGCGCGCATCGCGGAGATCGGGGTACCGGTTGTATGGCACCGACTGTGCATGACCGTGCAGGAGGCTTTGGCGGCGTTCGCCGAAGCGGGGGGCGCAGTTGTCGCCAAGGGTTGTTCCAGCAAGGTCGCTCACAAGAGCGAGCTGGGTTTGGTGCGATTGGGATTGCGTTCGCAGACGGAAATCGCGGAAGCCTTCGGCAAGCTGCAACAGACCATCGCCGATCTTGGTCTGCCCTTTGAAGGCGTCATCATTGCCGCGATGCGAAAAGGTGGGCGCGAGATGATGATCGGTGCTCACAGGGACCCGGTTTTCGGTCCGGTTGTCGTTATCGGAGATGGTGGCAAGTACGTCGAAGTCATGCCGGACAACCAACTTCTATTGGTTCCGTTTGAACGAGCCGAGGTTATCGAGCGACTACAGCGTCTTCGTATCGCTCCCCTGTTGGGTGGAGTGAGAGACGAACCCGCTCTTGATGTCGAGGCCTACGTTGACGCAGTGATGTCGGTTGGACGACTGATCGCGAGATCCACCGACGTTCAGAGCGTCGATATCAATCCGATCCTGGTCGGTGCGGTCGGTGACGGCTGTCGCGCGGTGGATGCCGTAGTGCTGCACAACTGAGTCCAGCGTAGTCCGCAACAAGCGAAGAAGGAGTTGTGATGAAGAAGGGTTTGGTCACTCGCGACCGGGTACTGATCACCGGTGGGGGGGCAGGTATTGGCGCGGCGATCACGGCTGCGTGCCAGGCGCAGGGTTACGAGACGATCGTTCTGGATCGCGCCGGCGGATTGGTCGATGTGGATCTCGCGGATCATGATGCGACCGCCGCGGCGTTGAAGCTAGCGCTGGAGGGCGGTCCGATCACTCGGCTGGTCAACAACGTCGGGGTCGTACGTCCTGCATCAATCGCAGACCAAACCTTGGTAGATTTGGACCTCGCGGTCGCACTCAACCTTCGCTGCGCCCTTCAATGCATGCAGGCAGTTCTACCTGGTATGCGGGAAGCCGGATTCGGGAGGGTGGTCAACATTTCTTCCCGTGCCGCGTTGGGCAAGGAGATGCGCAGCGCGTACGCGGCCACAAAGGCCGGCCTCATTGGGATGACCCGGGTTTGGGCCCTTGAGCTGGGGCAGCACGGCATCACAGTCAACGCTATCGGCCCCGGTCCGATTCGAACTGCGCTGTTCGAGGCTGCGAATCCGCCCGGAGCTCCCGAAACGCGGGCGATCGTCGATGCGATACCGGTTCGCCGGATGGGAGAGCCGGAAGACGTCACTCAGGCTGCCTCGTTCTTTCTTGATGGGCGCAACGGCTTTGTCACCGGACAGACGCTTTACGTGTGCGGAGGAATGACGGTCGGAGTTGCGCCCGCCTAGCTGGATAGTGGATCCGAGCCGGCGTTGAATCGCAGGACTGGGCCACAAACGGCGCTACCGATTGAACAAGGAGACAAGACATGAAACGTTCGACTTCCAGCATTCCGGCCGCGACGCGTCGGCGCCTGATACTGGGCGGAACCGCCGCCGCGCTGGGCGCGGCGCTCGGTGTCGTGCGAGCTGCTGACACATGGCCTTCAAGACCCATTCGCTGGATCGTGCCATACGCCGCGGGCGGGCCCTCCGATGTGTTCACTCGGCCGATTGCTGCCGTCGTCTCGGAGATTCTTCGGCAACCCGTGATCGTCGAGAACATTGGCGGCTCCGGAGGCAATATCGGCTGCGCTCGAGTCGCGCGAGCGGCTGCTGATGGCTACACGATCGGACTAATCAGCACCGGCACTCATACGATCAATCCACACATCTACCCGAAGCTCTCGTTCGACCCACTATCGGACTTCACGCCGCTGACTTTGGCGTGCCGGTATGCCAATCAGTTGATCGTCAATTCACAGAGCGGGATACGAACGGTTTCCGACCTTGTCGCCCGGGCGAAGGTGCAGACCGTCTCCTATGGTTCGGCTGGCATTGGCGCATCCAATCACCTCTCGGGTGAAATCCTGAGCCGAGTCGCGGGTGTGCCGCTGGTGCACGTCCCGTTCCGCGGCAACGGACTGGCGCTGGCCGCGTTGATGGCAGGTGACATCACCTTCATGTTCGACATGCCCACGAACTCACAGCCGGCCGTGACTGCGGGGCGCGTACGTCAGCTGGCGGTCACGACTGCCAAGCGGTGGTCCTTCTTGCCCACGATACCGACGATGGCCGAGGCGGGCTTTGGCGGATTCAACGAGGTGGGAGCCGACCTGTGGTTCGCCGTGGCGGCGCCTCCCAGGCTGCCCGAGGACATTCGTTCGCGTCTGTATGCCGCGCTGACCGAAGCGTTGCGCTCGCCGCGCGTCAGCAAGACGGCCAACGAGCAGCAGTTCGAAATCTGGACAAGTACACCCGAAGACCTTGTTCGGGAGATCCACACCGGCCTAGATCGCTGGGGACGGATCGCACGAACAGCGGGTGTGAAAGCGTGACCCCATACCTGAAGCGTTCGATTCGCAATGCCGGGCTAGATCCCGATAACCTCCCGGCTTCCGGGGGGCGCGCGATGAGCTTCGTTAGCGGCGAGAGCAAGCCCAAGGCTTGGAAAGACATCTGGGGCGCCGGACAGGGTATCGGCGCTGTTCGAGAGGCCGGCGCGGCTGCGTCTCTCATCGCGTGCCTCGCGCTTGAATACCAAGAGGCGCGATCCCGCCTCGGTCTCGGTGACTTGGCTTCAGGGCAACCTGCCTCGGCATTGCAACCGCTTCAAAAAAGACATTACGACAGACTTTCCCTCTGAATAATTGGTGCCGCTTTCAACCGTCCGGCCACGTTAAGTGGCTAAGGAAATGGGAGACGTGCGCCTTCTCGAAATACCGCAAAGGATTGGAGGCATGATGAATAAACCTGCCGTGCTGGCGCGCGTTGCGTCCGGCTGTGTCGGTGTATCGCTGTTTTTAGCATCGTGTGCGGCGAATTGTGTTGAACTCTACGGAATCGTAGATGCATATGTCGGTTCAACGAAGCCTAGCGGTGCCGCCAAGAGCACGATTGGAGTCGAGAGCGGGGGTATGACAACTTCGTTCTGGGGATTGACAGGCACGGAGGACCTGGGCGACGGACTGATGGCAAATTTTCGGCTGGAAGGCTACTTTCTGACGGATACCGGAGCGAGTGGTCGCAGTCCCACGGACACCATGTTGTCACGCAATGCCTATGTTGGCCTGGAGAAAGCCAACATTGGTGAGGTCAGGCTCGGTCGGCTCAGGAACCCTTTCTTCCTCGCCACAACTCAGTTCGACCCCTACGGATCATCAACCAAGTTCTCTCCATTACAGAATCCGCTCTGGGTGCAGACCTTCGGACGCTACGTTGCGGGTGATTCGGGTTGGAACAATGCCGTTGGATACTACACGCCGGATTTTGGTGGATTGTCGGGGCGCTTTCTATATTCGCTTGGTGAGACGGCCGGCACAAATTCAACCAACAACTTTGGCGCCATGCTCTACGTCGACCGAGGAAAGTTTACGGCAACCGCAGCATTTCAACGTGTAAAAACCGGTCCGGGCTTGCCTATTGGGAGCTGGGCACAAGACGCCTTTACACTCGGTACAGCATACGACTTCGGGGTTGTCAAGGGATTCCTCGAGTATGTGGGTACGCGGACAAGCGGCGGTACCAAACGAAGCACGGATTCGTTTCAGATTGGTGCGACCTACCCAATCTTTAACGGAAAGATCATGGCATCGGTTGTGCAGACCAATATTCGCCCCGAAGGTCAGGCGGATTTCAAGCGTCGGAACTATGCGATCGGCTACTTGTATCCACTATCGAAGCGGAGCGATCTCTATGCGAACGTCCTTTACGACAAGCTTAGCAACAGTGGTGGGGGGATAAGCACGGGTTTTGGAATGAGGCATAAGTTCTAACGCTGTAGCAATATGCGAGGCGGCCAGTAAATAATTGATGCGGTGGTTGCTCCGCTTTGTTCACATTCAACTATATATAGCATTGTACTAATTGGTTGTATTTCTTGATTTATCGCTGTTGCGGTCGAGAAAAGTATATTAATAATAAAACTAAATCTGAATTTACATGCTTTTTTTGCCTATCAGACGCGCCCACAAAGAGTAGTCTTCTGAAATGGCGCCATTCAGCGACTTGCTCAAGAAGTTGATGACCTTCATGCGAGCCGCATCCTCGTGCTTTGCACGGCTTCGCAACGGGATCTTGCAGAACGCGCGCGGAACCTGCTTGGAACGCTTTTCGCCCGGGATTTTTGATGATGCAGTGTAAGCGTCTCGCCGTCCCACGTTGCCGGTTGAGAGCGGTTGTGAGAGAGCAGACGCGCTCAGCGTGCGGGACGCCAGTTGTGGGGAAGCAGCTCGTCGATGCGGCTGTTCAGGTGGGTGGGCAGGCGGGTCAACACATCGGTGATGTAGGCCCATGGATCGTGGTTGCGTAGCCTGTCGTAGGCATCGCGAAGCTCATTCTCGAAATAAGTGGTGGTGGGAAGTACCATGATCAATGCGTAGCAGAAGAGGATTGAGCCGACGACGTGATTGCGTGTGTCTCAAATATGCGAGCGAAGTCCGGATACCAGAACGGACTCTCGGTGTTGAAGAAGGTGTACGAACGGCCTTGAATCGCCAGCGCATTCCCAAGATCCGACATTTCCTTTTTACTGACGAACGTAGCGCCGATCACGTCTGCCATTTCGGGCCGATTCAGGCGTACTGACACGAATTTGCAAAGCAGAAAACACGCTGCCTGGCCCGTTATCTTGCTCCGCAAGCGCCGCTAGTTCGGTCCCTGAGACGGCTTCCAGGCCCATCACGAGCTTACCGCTCAACTGCCGCGTGGCTGCATCGGATGCCATTCGCATCGCACTTTCCAAGAAGGTATGTTGCTTCATGCTCTGGATTGCAATGACAGAGAGACCGCGTCCCCGCGCAGGTTCAGTGAAGTGGCGCACGTTTCGAGTCCGAGTGAGCCACTCAAGCGCTTCGCGTTGTACTGCCCGTGCATTGACGCGATGGCAGCAGCATATGATGCAGGGAAATCGCGAACTTCGATTTGTGTGCCGTCAGCCCGCACACCCGACTTTCCACTGATCGTCGTCGAAGCGGCGGCCTTTGTCGTTCGACACTGACTTGCATTCGACCTCCAACCCGGAAGGGCCCAGACCCTCAACAAACAAATCAAATGACGGTGCATCGCCGACACGATTGTCACCCAGGGTCAGCTCATTGTAAATCTCGGACGCCTTGATCCGCGCGGCCGCCAGGCAAACCAAGAGCCCATCCCACGGCAGATTGCTTAGGAAACGCAGAGCGCAAGCGCAGACACGCTGTACTTTGCGCAGCGACAAATCAAATAACTGCACGCATGAGACCAGGTTGATAGTGAGATAGCCGACATTGCCGGAAATGCCGTGGCGCTCCAACGTGGCCTGGGCAAATCGCGCCGCTTCAGATTCGGGACCCGCCTGAGCTTAATAGACGCTTGCCGACGATCGGGGAGGCCGCGTGTCCCAAAACGTCCGCAAGCTGCAGTCTCACTAGCGGCTTGAAGATAAATGGGATCCATGAGAGGATCCCATTTACGCCTTGGGCGAGAGAACGTGTTGCCGCGGCAAAGCACACAGACACGGACGCACACGCTGCGCGCGTCCATTCGGTGGCAACTAAGCCTGGTTTGCCAAGCCGAGGCGATGTCGTGCAGCGTGATATTCCTCACCTAGACGCGCGACCAACGCCTTAGCGGAGGTCACCTCACGAACTACACCAATTCCCTGTCCTGCACCCCAGACGTCTTTCCACGCCTTCGCCTTACTTTCCCCCTCAACAAAGTTCATGTCACGCCCTTCGGAGGTCGGTAGGTTGGCTGGGTCCAATCCGGCATTACTAATCGAACGCTTAAGATAGTTCCCGTGAACTCCGGTGAACAGGTTCGTATAGACAATGTCATCAGAGTTCCCGTCAACAATTGCCTGCTTGTACTCTTCAGGAGCACGCGCCTCATGGGTTGCGATGAAGGCAGACCCGATATAAGAAAAGTCGGCGCCGAGAGCCTGGGCCGCTAGTACGGCGTTCCCGGTCGACATTGCACCGCTCAATGCCAAGGGGCCGTCAAACCACTCTCGAATCTCCTGAATCAGTGCAATCGGACTCTTCACGCCCGCATGGCCACCCGCGCCGGCCGCCACGGCAATTACCCCGTCAGCACCCTTCTCGATGGCTTTACGTGCAAACGTGTTGTTGATGACATCGTGGAACACGATGCCACCGTACGCGTGGATTGCCTCGTTGACCTCTGGGCGAGCGCCGAGCGATGTAATCACAAGAGGCACCTTGTGCCTGATCACAACCTCCAGGTCCTGCTCCAGCCGGGCGTTTGTTTTGTGCGTGATCAGATTGACTGCGAACGGCGCCGCTGGAGTTGCAGCTTGACTATCGTAGGCGGCAAGGCGCTCGCGGATCTCGCTGATCCATTCATCGAGCTGAGACTGCGGCCGCGCGTTCAGAGCGGGCACAGATCCAACAATCCCTGCTTTACATTGCTCTACTACAAGCGTTGGATTGCTGACGATAAACATGGGCGAGCCAATGATCGGCAGCGCCAGATTGTCAAAGATGGCAGGCAGTGTGCGCATTTATGAAACTCCAAGTGGGTGAGGCAGCGATTACGCCGATCGTTTGATTGGCTCAAACGCCAACGGCTGTTTCGCGCGGAAGCGTGAGACGGCGTCGTGGTGCTCGTTCGTGCTCATGGCGATGGCTTGGGCCATTGATTCGAGTTCAGCCAGAGTGCGCGGATCAGTCTCGAACGAACGATTGAGAATCGCTTTCGTCAAGCCAAACGCAGGTAAGGAGGCTTGTGCGAGGCGACTCGCAAGATCTACCGCGCGCTTAAGAAGTTCTTCCGCGGGAACGATCTCATAAACGATTCCCAGATGTCGGGCTTCGTCGGCCTCAACAGTGCGGGCGCTGAAGACCAGCTCCTTAGCACGCTGGAGACCGATCATGCGGGGAAGCAAATACAGGCCGCTGAGGTCTGGTATTAGGCCAATCCTTGCAAACACTTGCGAGAACCGGGCCGTCGGCGTCGCGAGGATGAAGTCCGCGACAAGGCACAGATTGAAGCCACCGCCAAAAGCAGGACCATCGACGGCAGCGACAACCGGAATCTCAAGAGCAGCGAGCTTCGAGCACCAATTGTTCAGCTCGGCGACTCGCCTACGTGACTGTGGACCAGTACGCTCTTCGCCCATCGACTGCAGATCACCGCCAGCGCAGAAGCTCCCTCCGGCACCAGTGAGCACGACAGCTCGCACCGAGCAAGCCGTACGCAGATATTCCGCGACACTCGCCAAATCCTCGCGCATACGCATATCAAGAGCGTTGCGCGCCTGGGGCCGATTCAGCGTGACGATGGCGATGCCGTCACCGACTACCTCGAAGACGATGGCTTCGTACGATGATGGGGAAAAAGGAAGTGAGTCTGTCATAGCCGTCTCGATGGAAAGTCACTCAATGACCCGTGAACACGGGAGGGCGACGCTCAATAAATGACTGTCGCCCCTCTGCAGCATCCTCGCTCGAGGACAATCGCTTCTGCACATCCAGTATTTCTGCCACGGCCGCCAGCGGCCCTTCCTCGATCGATTTTCGTACGTTCAACCGAGTGGCGACGACCGCAAGCGGCGCTTGCTGCGCGATGCGCCGGGCAAGCGCCAGCCCTTCAGCAAACTGCTCCCCCGCAGGCACAACCTTCTGCACAAAGTTGAAACGAAGGGCGTCAACACTATTGAACTCAGTCCCTGTAAGGAGAAGATAGAGAGCATTACCCGATCCGCATCGCTGTGCCATGCGCATCGTGGCGCCACCTGCGGCCATGATTCCGCGGCCCACCTCCATTTGGGTGAAGCGGCAATTATCGGCGGCGACGACCATATCTGCTGCGAGCATCAGCTCTACTCCCACGGTAAAGCAGATGCCTTGGACGGACGCAACAACGGGCTTGGTCCGACGCCGGTAGCCAGGCAAGCCGAGGTCGTGCGCTTCCACGAGATTCTGATCACGCGGTACCGGCCGTTCCCCTCGCTTCTGGTACTCGGCGAGCGCGGGAAGATCCATGCCCCCGGTGAAGTGCTCGCCGACAGCATAGAGTAGACCGACTCGGAGGTCGGGATCGTCGTCGAGCCGCGTGTAGGCTTCGGCCAGCTGCCTAAGCATCACGGGTGTGATGCCATTGCGCTTCGAGGGACGGTTAATCCCGATCAGCAGAATGCCATCGACTACTTCGGTGTCGATACAGCCTTCGGCGGGCGGAGTGGTATTGCTTGGTGTCATAGGGTGTCTCCTCGATGACAGTGAGAATAGGTAAAGGCTAAACAGGCGGCCTGCGAAAGAGTGTCATTCGGCAGTAGGGCCTTGTGAAGGTACTTCAGACGACGAAATGGCGCTTAGGACCATAGACTACTCAGCACGGGGCGATGCTTTGAGTTGCGTGGAATCGCCGAGTCTTGCCGGTCGGCGAATCGATTCTGTCGAGCCAAAGCGCCAATCAATCCTCTTCAGTCTCGTGCATTCAGTGCAATGAAATAGGGTGTAAGCCTTCCGCCGAACTGGCGAAAGGTCACTCGTGCCATGTCTCCAACTTGCAGCGAAGAGTCTCCGTGCGCCATCATTCGGAATCCCTCCTCCGCGTCGAGCAGCATGATCGCGTAAGGGCCCAACTCGGCGAGCTCTGGCGACGGTGCCCTCGTCACGGTCGTGGCGGCATACACTCTCGCATGACCACTTGCTTGCAGCCGACTCGGTCGCTTGTCGCCGCAATTTGGACAAAAGGAGCGTTCGAAATACCAGGTGTGTCGGCAGCTTTCACAAAGCTGATATGCGATGCCGGGCTCGCCAGTAGACCAATCGGCAATAGCTACGGTGCTCAATGGACTCTCTCCAGGAATGCCGTGACATGCGACGACAGAACACCGCCGTCGCAGTGTATGAGCGCGAGCGAGGCGTCGCGGACCTGGCGATTAGCAGCGCGCTCAGTCATTTGCTGATGTGCTTCGACCAAATGCGCGATCGCTCCGCCGACGCCGCAATGGCCGTAGCTCAGGAGTCCTCCATGCGTGTTAAGGGGCAAGTTGCCATTGATATCGAAATCCCCATTGCGGGCGCGCTCGGCGGAGCCACCACGAGGCGCCAAGCCGAGTTCCTCGAGCAATATGGCTAGCGTGATGGTGAAGCTGTCGTAGATTGCCGCGTATCGGGCATCGGCGGCGAGAACGCCTGTGCGCGCGCTTGCTTGTTCAAGCGATGCAGCAGCGCCGAACATTGTCAGATCATGGGCGGCAGTGACATGCTGGTGGGTATGGGCTTGGCCGCAACCCAATACGCGAACGCCGAACGCAGAGGTACGTTCGCGACTAACGACAAATGCTGCAGCGCCGTCTGAGACAGGACAACAATCCAACAGCTTCAGGGGAGACGCGATGCTGCGCGAGTTCAGCACGTCATCAATGGCGATCGGCTCTCGGCGATGAGCACCGGTATGCAATTTGGCATTGCGGCGCATCGCGACAGCTAGCTCAGCTAGGTCTTCCTCCCGTAACCCAAATCGATGCATGTATCGAGAGGCAACGAGGGCATAGTAGGCAGGAATAGTTGCGCCGAATGGTAATTCGTAACGCGGATGTCCAACCTGTGCCAGATTGCGTAGCGCCTCATCTGGGCTTTGGCCACTAAGCCTGTTCTCTCCTGCGACCACAAGCACATGGTTGCACAATCCGCCATTTACAAGCTCGTGGGCGAGCATCAGCATTGCGAGACCGGTGGCACCACCCACTTGCATACCGTGCGCGTAGCTCGGCGATAGGCCAAAATGCTCCGCGAACACGGTGCTCAGCATGAGATGGGGCATAGTGGTGGAGTAGCCACAAAGCAATCCATCCACCTGCGATCTAACAAGCTGAGCATCAATCAGCGCAAGTTCTGCAGCGTCCGCCATCAGCGCAAGCGTGTCCTGCCCTGACAGCCGGCCAAATGAGGTCAATCCGACACCTGTGATCCAACTCACTGGCACACCTCGGCAATTGCGGTAGAATCAGAGATCATACTGGTAGGTAGATATATGAACCGTCGTCGGATGGATCGCGCCATGACGCCGAGTCGATGACGTCGTTCGTCAAAATCTGGTACTGCACGGTTCTATAGTCTACTAGCCAGTATAAATAAGTCAAGGTAGTTAGCAGCGACTGATCAGAACTTAGGAAAAGACATGACCACTCAGAAGAAGAACTCGCCGGGATCTCGCGCCGGAGCATCTCAGGCGCGACCGGCTCGCAAGCAGACAGGGCGGCGCAAGCCGATACCTGGCGATAGCGAGGAAAGGGCGGTCGTTCCCACGAGTATTGACGCGGAGCCATCCCTCCAGGATGAGCTTCGCAATCTGAAGATCGAGCGCATCCTGCAGGCGGCTGCCAAGTTATTCATGGAGCATGGATTTGTTGGCACGACCATGGATGCGATTGCCGAACAACTGAAGATGACCAAGCCGTTCATCTATCAGTACTTTGACAACAAGCACGCGGTACTTGCCGCCATCTGCGATCGAGAACTGAGGGAGTCGTTATCGATGCTGAATGGCTCGACGATGAGCGGGGGTGCACCGGTCGAGCGCTTGAAAGATTTCATCCGCACGGCGATGCGTCGCAATATCGTCAACCGAGGCCTATGGACGCTTATGGCCGCTGAGGAGAAGCATCTTCCGAAGGAGATGCTGGTCGACATTCGCGGATTAGAGATGGAGTTCCATAAGCGATTGAGTGCCATCATTGAAGACGGCGCCGCACAGGGGGTGTTCCTTACAGATCAGCCGCAACTCGCTTCTCGTGCGGTCATGGGGATGACGCAATGGGTCCGACGCTGGTACCGAACCAACGTCGATCCAGCGCCGGAGGTAGTGGTGGAACAGTTCTGCGAATTTGCGCTCCGTATGCTGGGTACCCCAGCGGAGTACACTCATGCTGGGTGACGACCTATCTGGCTTGTCGAGCGACTCCGGCGATCACCGTTTGTCCGTGATCATTGCGCACCCACACCTCTAGCGAGTCTGCATCAATCATGCTGCCGCCGGCGGTAACGCGGTCTCCAAGGCGTACGGGCAGCTGAAATCTGATGTCCAAAATCCAACTCTCCGGGCGCGTGGAGGGAACCTGTGCCAGCGCCTGCCATAGCACGCCTAACGACAGAGTGCCGTGAGCGATCTGTCCTTTCATTTGCGACGCAGCTGCAAACGCTGCGTCCAAATGGATGGGATTGAAGTCGTCGGTTAGATGCGCGTACGCTAAAACGGCTTCAGGGGTGATGTGCAGCGAGAGGGGTTCTAGTTTCATCGTATAAGTCCTAGTTAGCGTGCCCACAGGGCCTTGTGGACGCCTTCGAAGAGCGTGCGATCGGCCGCACCGCGGCACTTCATTTCTAGGTCAACCCAGAGCCTTCCATTACGTGCCTCCTTCGCTCCGCAGTGCACGGATGTCAACACTCGCTCGCCCACGCGTGGCAGCGCATGAATCGTAAAGCGTTGGGCTGCGTGGATCCCGCCAGGGGGGCGAACTGGCATCGTCGCCATGAACGCACGGATGGAAATCACCGACAGAAAGCCTGCTGGTACGTCTCGTGTTGGAAGCGGCGCGCCATAGAGTTTGCACCATGCCTCAACCAGTTCAGGCGTCAGGGCCAATTCATGGGTGCCATAGCAGCGGCCTGGCCTCAAGGCGGTGAACTCCAGTGCACTTGCGGCCTCATCGTTCGCGTGGCCCCCCTGGGTGCCGTGCGGATGAGCGTCGGGAAAGAAAAACTCGATCGTCATGCTGCCTCCTATCTGATGTCATCATACTATCAAGTAGATAACACAACTGCAAAGAATAAATATCTTGCATTCAAGTAGATCGTTGGGCATACTCCTCAGTAGCTTGACCGACACAGAGGCGCCTGTCGTGTGCCACGGAGGAGAACGATCATGACCAAAAGCCGCTGGGAACGGCGCCCCGATGGATCCAACTGGGGAGACTTCGGCGTTGACGATCAGTTGGGGCGCCTGAACCTGCTGACGCCTGAGAGAACCCGGGCGGCAGTTGCCGAGGTGCGAGAGGGCAAGAGCTTTTGCCTAAGCCTTCCCCTCGATCTACCCGGGGGCAATATCCTGAACCCGAATCGCCACCCGCCGCAGTTAAGCCCTACCCGCAGGCATGGGCGACTCGGTCTGAATTTCCGCCTGGCCGATGTCGATCCTCTGAGGACGGATGTGCTGAGCGATGACGTCGCGATCCTGCACCTCCAATACTCTACCCAGTGGGATGGGCTTGCGCATGTCGGAGCTATGTTCGATGTACTCGACGACGGCGTGCCGCGCCCTGTCTATTACAACGGCTTCGCAGCGGGCGAGGACATTGTTCTGATCGATGGATGCGACGAGTCGCAGGTGGAGTCGCGCGCTTTAGCGCTCGGCATTGAGCATATGGCGGCTAAGGGCGTTCAAGGTCGCGGCGTGATGATTGATCTGCTCGCAAACTTCGGCGCGGGGAGACGACTCATTGGTCTGTCTGATCTCGAGTATGTGCTTGCCAAAGATGGTGTGACGGTCGAAGAGGGGGACATCGTATGCCTGCATACCGGTTTCGCGGACGCTGTTCTAGGCATGCAAGGTAGCCCCGACATTGCAGTACTAGAGCAGACCGGCTGTGTACTTGATGGGCGGGACTCGGGTCTATTGCAATGGATCACGGACTCCGGCGTTGCCGCCATTGTTGCCGACAACTACGCGGTCGAAGCCTATCCCGCGCGTGGCTTGGGTGATGTCTGTTGCTCGGCGCTACCGCTTCACGAACATTGCCTATTCAAGCAGGGGATTCATCTTGGTGAGTTGTGGCACTTAGGTCCGCTTGCCAATCATCTGCGCCGGCAAGGGCATTCTCGATTTCTGCTGACAGCGCCACCGCTTCGACTGCCTGGCGCAATTGCTTCCCCGGTTACCCCTATCGCCACTGTTTGAGCGCGATGCAGTTTTGAACGATTACCCTATTCCAAGAAAGGTATTGCGATGAATGATATTTCGGCTCTTCCGGTTTGCATCATCGGGGCAGGATCTTCCGGTGTAACTACGGCAAAGGCGCTCCTCGAGCGCGGTGTGGCATTCGATTGCTATGAGATCGGATCCGACATCGGTGGGATGTGGCGCTATCAAAACGATAACGGGATGTCGTCCGCATACCGCAGCCTGCACATTGATACCAGCCGACGCAACCTTGGTTACTCCGACTATCCGATCCCAGACCACTATCCGGACTTTCTCTCTCACTTTGAAGTGATCAAGTATCTGTCGGACTATGCGGATCATTTTAAGGTTCGACCTCACGTGCGCTTCAACACAAAAGTCGAGAGCGTAAGTCAGGATGGCGACGGAGCGTGGAGAGTCACACTCCACGACCGCGAATCGAAGCGATATCGCGCGGTGATCGTCGCGAATGGTCATCTTTGGGATCCGCGGTGGGCGCGCTTCAATGGCGAGTTTCAGGGCGAGAGCTTGCATGCGCATGATTACAAAACGCCAGAGCCTTTTCTTGGAAAGAACGTGCTTGTGGTGGGCATCGGAAACTCGGCGGTGGACATCGCGGTCGATGTCTGCAAGCTTGCGAATAACACTTATATCTCGACTCGTCGCAGTGCCTGGATCATGCCGAAGTACATCATGGGGCTGCCGAGCGATCGATGGTCGTCCTTCCTAGGCTCAAAGCTGAAACTGCCTACGCGCATGGTCCGAACCACCATGAAGCATCTGATGTACCTCGCCGTGGGCGATCAATCCCGCTTCGGCGTTCCGCGGCCGAAGCATGCAATCTGGCGCGAGCACGCGACGCTTAGCCAGGAACTGTTGCCCTATGTGGGCCACGGTTGGATCAAAGTGAAGTCGAATGTGAAGGAACTGATCGGCGAAAAGGTGTGCTTTGAGGATGGTAGTGCCGCAGAGGTCGATACCATCATCTACGCAACCGGCTACAAGACAACCTTTCCCTTTATCGACCAACGCGTCTTTAAAGTGGACGACGGCAAGGCAGATCTTTATCGACGTATGGCGGTTCCTCACGCACCAGGGCTTTACTTTGCGGGACTGGTGCAACCGATCGGGCCGACGATCCCACTAGTCGAGATCCAAGGGCAGTGGCTTGCGCGTGTACTTGCAGGCCATGTCAAACTTCCTACCCGTGGTGTCATGTATCAGGAGATCATGCAGCACAAGCGCGCACTCGAAAAGCGTTACGTGGGGTCCGCGCGCTACACGCTCGAGGTTGATTTCAAAGAGTACGCTGCACAGATGCGCTCCGATATGAGCAGCGGACGGGCGAGGGTGTGATGGTCGCGGTCACTAAAACAAGCTCCTCTTATGTCGATGCACCATTGGTCATCGGTGTGCCGCGTGAAACGGCTTCCGGAGAACTCCGAGTGGCTGCGACTCCGGAAACCGTAAAAGCGCTGGTGGCACAAGGGTACGTCGTCCGTGTCCAAACAGGGGCGGGCACTGCGGCAAGTGCACTAGATTCGGCCTACGAGGCCGCTGGTGCAAGTGTCACGGATGCCACGAACGCTTTTGATGCGCAATTGGTGTTGAAAGTAAGAGCTCCCTCCGCCGGCGAGCTGTCAATCATGCGGCCGGGAGCGACTCTGGTGGGAATGTTAAACCCTTTTGACAGTGAAGGCCTTGCTCGCATGGCTGCCGCTGGTTTGACCGCATTCGCGCTTGAAGCAGCGCCGCGCACTACGCGCGCACAACCCATGGATGTCCTTTCGTCGCAAGCGAATATCGCTGGTTACAAAGCCGTGATGCTCGCGGCGAGCAACTACCAGCGTCTGTTTCCTATGCTAATGACCGCAGCGGGAACGATCAAAGCCGCACGTGTTGTGATTCTTGGTGTCGGCGTCGCGGGACTGCAGGCAATAGCAACGGCAAAGCGGCTGGGAGCCGTGATCGAAGCCTCCGATGTACGGCCTTCAGTCAAGGAACAGGTGGAGTCGCTAGGCGCAAAGTTTATCGATATCCCCTACGAGAGTGCTGAGGAAAGGGAGGCTGCCGAAGGGGTCGGGGGCTACGCGCGCGCGATGCCACAATCGTGGCTCGATAGGCAAAAGATCGAAGTGGGCCGGCGCGTGGCAATGGCCGATATCGTCATCACGACAGCCTTGATCCCAGGCCGCGCCGCGCCGACACTGATCACCGAGGACATGGTCCAGTCGATGAAGCAAGGATCGGTCATCGTCGATCTTGGCGCGCCCGCGGGGGGGAACTGTCCCCTTACGGTGCCAGGCCAGACAATCGTCAGACATGGGGTCACGTTGATCGGCGAGACCAACCTCCCATCCTTGGTCGCGGCAGACAGTTCCGCGCTCTACGCGCGAAACGTACTGCAGTTCTTGAAACTAATACTGCCGACCGGTGTTTCCGCCGTACAAGTCCCGCACGATGATGACATCGTCGAGGCTTGCTTGATGACACATGGCGGCGAGATCAAGCGCCGCTGACCGGAGTTCCAAAACATGCATACCGTCTCACCTACTCTTATCAATCTCATTATTTTCGTGCTCGCCGTGTATGTGGGCTATCACGTCGTGTGGACCGTCACACCGGCGCTGCACACGCCCTTGATGGCCGTCACCAATGCGATCTCTGCGATCGTCATCGTCGGTGCGATGCTTGCGGCGGGTCTCACGGAAAGCGGCGCCGCGAGAGCGGCTGGCGTGCTGGCCGTCGCTTTGGCGGCAGTCAACGTGTTCGGAGGGTTCCTTGTAACACGCCGAATGCTCGAGATGTTCAAGAAGAAGGGCAAGGCTGCGGCCAGCATTGAACGAGGTGCGGCATGAGCATGAACGTCGTCACGCTACTGTACCTCGTCGCGAGTGTCTGCTTCATCCAGGCACTGAAAGGCCTGAGTCATCCGTCTACGTCAATTCGTGGTAACAGCTTTGGTATGGTGGGCATGGCAATCGCCGTGCTGACCACAGCGGCATTGATCGTGACGCTGGCTGGCTCGCCCCTCGGCCTCTCGTGGGTCATGTTGGGCCTGATTGTCGGAGGAAGCGCAGGCGTCTATCTCGCGCGTCGGGTGGAGATGACCAAGATGCCAGAGCTTGTAGCTTTCATGCATAGCTTGATCGGCATGGCCGCAGTGCTGATAGCCTTTTCCGCAGTCACGGAGCCTGCGGCCTTCGGCCTGGTTGATGAGGGTAATGGGATCCCTCCCGGCAATCGCCTGGAACTGGCGTTGGGCAGTTTTATTGGGGCCGTAACTTTCGCCGGATCGATCATCGCATTTGGAAAGCTATCTGGCAGATATCGATTCCGGCTGTTCCAAGGGGCGCCAGTAACGTTCACTGGTCAGCACGCGCTTAACCTCACATTAGGTCTGGCATGCGCGTATCTTGCAGTCGAGTTTTGGAGTAGCCAGAGCGTGATGGCGTTCGCGGTCCTCACAATGATCGGCCTCCTGCTCGGCGTGCTGCTAATCATTCCGATCGGAGGCGCGGACATGCCCGTCGTGGTGTCGATGCTGAACAGCTACTCGGGATGGGCCGCTGCTGGAATTGGATTCAGCTTGAACAACAGTATGCTTATTATCTCGGGCAGCTTGGTTGGCAGTTCGGGAGCGATTCTGAGCTACATCATGTGTAAAGCGATGAACCGAGCATTCCTGAATGTCATTCTGGGAGGGTTCGGGAGCGACGCCAGCTCTGGCGAGCAATCGACAACGACGCAGCGCACCGTGAAAAGTGGTAGCGCCGACGATGCTGCATTCATCCTGGGAAACTCGGAAACGGTGATCATCGTGCCCGGATATGGGTTGGCCGTTGCTCGCGCTCAGCACGCGACGAAGGAGCTTGCGGCAAAGCTTACGGAAAAGGGAGTCTCCGTGCGCTATGCGATCCACCCCGTTGCCGGACGTATGCCCGGTCATATGAACGTGCTGCTGGCCGAGGCAGAGGTTCCGTACGATCAGGTCTTCGAGATGGAGGACATCAACAACGACTTCGGACTGGCGGACGTGGCCATCGTCGTTGGTGCAAATGACGTCGTCAATCCGGCGGCCCTGCAAAAGGGAAGTCCAATTTTTGGCATGCCGATTCTTGACGCTTATAAGGCGAAGACGGTGATTGTCAATAAGCGCTCCATGGCAACTGGGTATGCAGGCCTGGATAACGAACTTTTTTACATGGACAAGACGATGATGGTCTTCGGCGATGCCAAGAAGTTCGTTGAGGACATGGTCAAGGCAGTCGAATGAAAGACGCATTCTCGACCTCCTCCGAGAGCCGGATGCATCTACTTCGGGCTGCCGCGGAGTGTTTTATGGAGCGCGGTTTCCATGCAACCAGCATTGATGATGTGGCGCGACGGATACGGGCGACCAAGGGCCTCGTCTACTACCACTTCCTCTCAAAGATGGACTTGTTCTTCGAGGTCTATCGGGTCGGAATGGCGGCGTTAACTGAGGCCGTGGCGGCTGCCCGCAAGACAGAACATGCCGGGTTGCCTGCAGTTACAGCCATGCTCGAGGCTCATGCATTGACAATGTTTGAGTATCACGCTTTCGAGCATGTCGTCGCGCAGGGCGTACAGTTACATCGATTCAGTGCGATGACATCGGTGCAGCGGATGACCTTTGATGAATTGGTTGCGAGTCGCGATCGTTTGGAGCAGATGTACAGAACGGAGGTTGCGGCTGCACAAGCAGATGGTTCGGTGTCAGGTGACACCGAACCATCGATTGCCGTGAAAACAATTCTCGGAGGGATTCAGTGGTCCGTGATCTGGTGGCGACCCGAGGCAGATCAGGGATTAGAGGCGCGGCTTGTCCTTGCTCGGCAAATGGTTCGGACGTTGATCCGAGGCCTTGAGGTGCGACGCTAGTCTGAGTGACCTGCGCCTGAGCGTGAGTTCGGCACGAGAGTCAGCCCCGGGTGCACAGAATGCAATCCGGGGCATCTTCCTATTCTCAGACTCCGCGTCGGCGTGAGCCGGGCGCCGGAGGATCCGAGGGCGCGCCGGCAAAGCATTGGGCGATTTGCATCCATTGACGGGCAATCTCACCTTCTACGCGCAGCGACGTGTCGGCCAGGTTGCGGACCTGAGTGACGACTTGGCTGAATTCCGACGCGTCACCCTCAATCATGTCTGTGGTGTTGTACGCGTTCCATTCCCAGATGGCACCCGATGGCGCTGTAAGGCGAACTCGCGGCGGTGCATCGGGGGCCGGTAAGCCGCGATTGACATAGGCCCACTTGAACGTTTTGACGCCCAGCGTGGCAATCGGCTTCAGCCGATCTGTCGCCGCTCGTTGAAGATTCAAAGTGTCATAGATTTCGTGGCTGTGCGCCCAATTTTCCATCTGGCGCGCTGCCGCAAAGGATGGGACAGTCATCGGCGGACCAGCCCATGGAAGCTTTTCTTCTGGAGTCCGCATACTTAATCGACGGCTCATTTCGTGTGCCTGTTCGATCCAAACCTCATAAAGCCCTCTCCCGAAAAGTCCTGGGAAGCGATGTCGCGATTCCTCGATCGGGGTGGCACCGGCATTGCGGTGTCTCATCATGTCCTCGCGCAACGTGCGGAAGGCTTCCTCGGACGTCGTCGACGCGATTCCCATGTGGTCGCTGGCATACAGATGCAGAACAACGTCGTTGATTGTCCAACTCTTGAAGGCGGTGACACGTTCCCAATCCGTGGAAGCCAACGAGGATAGGAGACTGGAAAGCTCCTCGACTTCCTCATTCAAGCATTCGATCTCATAAAGCACAACTGCTCCTTGTGGGGTTAAATCTGGTGGGACGCTGGCTTAGCCATTCCGCTTCTCTATCGAATCAATCGGACTGCCGCGCACGGCGCCAGAAGCGATTAGCGCGTCGATTTCGTCTTGGCGGTACCCGGCTTCGCGCAGTACGGCGCAGGTGTGGGCGCCAATATGGCCGGATGGGGGCCTACCGGCTGGCTCTGGGCGCCCATCGACGAGAATGGTCGAGCGCAGCATTCGTACACGGCCTTCGTCGGGATGATCTTGAGGGGGCTCCACGAGGCCAACCGCGCGGAGGTGTGGATCATCGAGCAAAGAGTCCAGGGTGTGACATGGCATGCAGGGGATGTCGTACTCTCCCAGGATCTGCAGCCATTCGCTCGTTGTACGCTGTTTGAGCGAGTCAGTGCGGATGGAGAACCAATCATCAACGTGGCGGAAGCGAGCGGTGGCCGTGGCGAAGCGAGGATCATCGAGTAAATCTTCGCGTCCGAGAGCACGAAGCAGTGAGCGCGCCTGTGCGTCAGTGTTGGCAGTAAGGCTGATCCAGCCATCGGCTGTTGCCATGGGCTGATTGTGTGGGCTCAGGATGCGTCGATCACCAATCGGCCCAAGTGGGGGATCAAAGCTTGCCGGTCCTAGATGCTCCTGCAGGACCATTGCGGCAAGGGTCTCGAACATCGGTACTTCGATGGTAGCCCCTTCACCCGTACGACCCTGGTGACAAAGAGCGGCAAGAATGGCGCCCGCGGTGATCTCGCCAACCACATGGTCCGCCATCATCAGAGGGACGTAGGAGGGCTTTCCGTCGCGCGCCGCGAAGACCGCCGCAACGCCACTTGCACCTTGTACGACACTATCGTAGGCGGCGCGACCGCGGTAAGGTCCCGGACCGAAGCCCGTAATAACACAATGCACGAGGCGAGGGTGCAGCGCACGCGCGGAAGCTGCATCTAGCCCCAAGCGGGCTAGCGCGTCTGGCCTGAGATTGGAGACGAAAACGTCGCTCGTCTCGAGCAGACGCTCCATGATCGCAGCAGTGTCGGGATGTTTTAGATCAAGCGCGATGGCACGCTTATTCTGATTCAGGTGCAGGTAAGTTCCAGCATGACGGCCACTGGGGGAGGGACCGCCCAGTGTGCGTAAGAGATCGCCTTCAGGCGCTTCGATCTTTGTCACGTTGGCCCCGTACTCGGCGAGTCGTACGGTGCAGGCGGGGCCAACGATGACAGAAGTCAGGTCCAAGACGCGGATTCCATCCAGCAGTTTTGATGTCACGGTTCTCTCCCTGGAAGTCACTGAGGCTGGATTCCTGCGTCCCGCACCTTGATGCGCCAGACCTCGAGTTGTTGCTTCATATACGCCGCGAGCTCTGTCGGAGTGGCTGGTGCCGGCTCCGCGCCTGCGGCCGCCAGCTTTTCAGCGGTGCCTTTGCGACCGAGCAGTGAAGTGATCCGCGTGTTCAGGGCTTGCACGATGGGGGTTGGCATCCCGGCTGGTCCCATGATGCCCAGCCAACTAGGTAGGTCGAAATCAATCGACAATGACTCAGAAACCGTGGGAAGTGCGGGGGCCAAGGTACTGCGTTTGGAAGTGATTACAGCTAGTGGTCGAACTCGATTACTAGCAATGAGTGAGGAGGCGGAGCCGAGATCGCCAATCATGAATGCGATATGCCCACCAATGAGGTCAGTCATAGCTGCAGGCGTGCTCTTGTAGGGTACGGCGCCTGCTTCGAAATGCCCGAGGTTGGCGAGTGTCGACGCAGCTACTTGCCCAGTGGCATTTGCGTAGCCATACGAAATATTGGTGCGTTTTGCATACGTGACCAACTCCCGAACATTTTTCACGGGAAGCTCCGCACTGACGAGTACGATGAACGGCATGAAGCTCAGGCGTGCGACCGGGGTGAAGTCCTTAATGGGGTCGTATGGCAGCTTCTTAAAAATGAAGGGGTTGATCGAGCTCGCAGTGTTCGTTGTCAGGAGCAACGTGTAGCCATCCGGAGTCGCCTTCGCAACATACTCCGCAGCTAGGATCCCCGATGCGCCTGGCCTGTTGTCCACAATGAAGGGTTGGTTGAAGGCGGCCTGGAGATCTTCCGCGACTAACCGGGCGTGCTGATCGCTGGCACTACCCGGCCCGAACTGGACCACGATTCGAACTGGTTTGCGAGGCCACGGGTCGCTCGCAAAGGCGGGCTGTGGCCAGCGCGCTAGCGCAAGGGCCGCCGCCAACGTGCCGCCCCTCTGCAGCAATACCCTGCGCGACGGTCGCTCGAGGTCTGGGCCCGTGTCGCCGAGCAGGCTAGAAAGCACTTTCATTACTTGTCTCCGTTGATAGGTCGCCCTGGCCGCGAACCGGTATGTGCTGGTGGCGGCTGTTCAATCCTTGTTGCTCGATTTATACTAGCAAGGATATTGCACTACTTACAAGTATAAGTTCTACTCAAGGGAAGAAATCCCTGCATGAGAAGGCGCGGATGCCTCGCTATGTACCGGGGCGCCTTCCTGAAACTGAGAGACCCCCATAGTGTGAATGAGTCGCAGGCGCGTTTGAAGTTAGATCTGCCTCACCTTTAACGTCGACCACGCCGCAGCTCGATTGCACGAGCGATTTCGATTAGTCGAGGTCCTACGTGTTCGCAGAGTCAACTGAGAAATCTGTTGCGGCCCAGGCGGCACTAAGAGCACTAAGTGCCATGATCGGTAGCCCACGGCCAAGGTTGAGCTGCACAGTGACGGTATTGACGTCCTTGACCGGGTTGCCGATGCAATCCACCCAAGTTAAGCCTCAACAGGCCTTATAGGCGGCATGTCGATGAGGCTTATGACGAGGCGGTCGAGGCTTGGCGCGATCCGGTCGCACGCGATGGATACGTGTTGCGATCAAGGTCAAGGTTTCATTCAGAGCAGCCTTGGC
>NZ_BAAILO010000062.1:0-2147 GCF_054589115.1 Cupriavidus sp. 8B
CGGGCTGACCTCGCCGGGTCCCGGCTCACGCGCCTGCGGCCGCGACCGCTAATCAAAAAACCCTCTGCTCTATGTCGTTGGGTACATAGTCGGCATACCTGCGCCGTCGTGAGGCTCAATCAGTTGCTCACCCAGGGCGACGCGATGGATGAAGCGCTGCAGAAACTGCGCACCTTCTTCGGCTGGTCTCAGACATCGGACATGCCCGCCTACTATGCGCGCGCCGTGTTCGAAGATCGCCTGGCGGCCGTGTGGAACAATGTCTTCGACGACCGGGTGGCGGTACTGCGCGCCTTGCCGCCAGGAGCCCGCAATGCCAGCGCCGCCCGTTGACCTCAACCAATGGGCGGCGAGCGATGCAGAGGCATTGCTGAACGAGATCGTGCGGCAACTGCCCGCCCTGCCGCCCTTGCTGCGCTACTATGACGACTTCGATGACGCCACACGTGTCATCCGGGCCCCGGCTGACGCAGCAGTCTTCGCCGTCCATATCAATGGGGGCACCCAGTATCTCGACTTCTCCGTGTACGGCAGCAGCTACGCGACGCTGCTGAAGCACGTGTTTCTGTATTTGCTCGGCGAGAACCTGCACGTATCAACAGTGACGGGATATCTGCAAGCGGCCAAGCATCTGAGCTACGCCGAAGTCATCGCCCTGCTGATGGCTGGCCCCGAGAATTGCGTGGCCAGTTGGGCGGCATTGCGGGCATTGCAGAAGACCCCGCCTGCTTATGGATTCGCCAAGGTACTGCTCCGGCTGCTTTGCCACTATCGGCTGTGCGGCTGGTCGCCCCAGTATCGCGAGTTCCTCACTGTCGCCCTGCCCTGGCCAGCCCGCGACAAGTCTGCCGGCGTGCGCACAGGCGACGTCTTCCTGTCCATTGAGGAGGAGGCAGCGATCGTTGGCTACTTGGACGAGACGGCCCACACGTTGCGCAATGGCGCACATCTGGATGACGCCGCGCTGTGCGATGCGGTGATGCTGTTGTGCGCCTATCAGTTCGGCATGCGGCCGATCCAGATTGCCCTGCTGGCCATGCGCGACGTGCGCGTCTGGCAGGACGGCAGTGACGATCTACCGGCCGTGCATCTGACCTTCCGCATGGTGAAGCAACGGCGCGGTGCCACCATCCAGCCTCTCCCGCGTCGGGTCAAACGGGAATGGGCGATCCTCCCGGCACAGCTGGAGCAACGGCAACGCACAGACGGTCACGACGGCAGCACGCGCTTCTGTACCGTGGCATCGGCCTCGGAAGTGTCTCAACGCATTGCCGCGTTGACCGAGCGACTGCTGGGCGTGCGCGCCACCGCCACAGACCTGCGGCATACCGCGGCCCAGCGACTGGTCGATGCCGGCGCCAACCAGGAAGAACTCGCTGCCTTCCTCGGCCATGCAGACCTGGCCACGGGCCTGGTGTACTTCGACAGTTCGCCCAATCAAGCCGAGCGGGTCAATCGCGCCCTGGGGCTGTCGCCGGTCTATCAACAGGTGGTCCGCATCGCCCATGCCCGCTTCATCAGTGCGGAAGAACTGGGTACGCTCAAGGGCGAGCAGCAGATTGCCGGCGTGCCGCACGGTGTGCCGATCGCCGGCATCGGTGGTTGCACCAGTGGCCAACCGGCCTGCCCCTTCAGTCCGGTGACGTCGTGCTATGGCTGCCACCGGTTCATGCCGGTCCGCGATGTGACACTGCATCACGAGGTGCTGGCGGCCCTGCGTGAGGTGGTGCGCTTCTTCCATGAAACCTCGCGCGATGAGGCGGCGTCCCCGGCGTACCTGCAGTTGCAGCGGGCGATTGCCGGCGTGCAAGCGGTGCTGGCCGAGTTGGAGCCGGAGACAAAATGAGTACCGGCTACCGCGCCTACGTAGCCTTGGGGCAGACCTTGGCGGCGCAGCGCGGCTTGGTCTGGACCCTGCCTCTGGAGCCGGATGGGCGCGTGTGCAAAGGGCATGGTTGGAATCTCTCCGCACTCGCGGGCGAGGTGCCGGCACCAGCCTACTACCTGAACCATCTCGGCCGTGAGCCCAAAGTGTTGAAGGCCTTGGCGGCGCAGTCGACTGCGCTAGTTCCGGGGCCACTGTCGGCGGCCTGGCAGGACTTGATCAAGGCCGCGACCCTTGAACAGTTGCTGGTCAAGCGCAACAC
>NZ_BAAILO010000063.1:0-12207 GCF_054589115.1 Cupriavidus sp. 8B
CACCATGCGCACCGTGATCTTCCTGATCGCCGGAAAGCTCGACTTCTCCGCGATCAACCCGCATGCCGCATAACCCACTCATTTTTCAAAAGAGCCACAATTATTGTTGCCATTTCAATTTCCTCGGCACCATCGGTTCGACTTCCTGCAGCCCATTGCCGTCCGGTCCCGGATCAGCGAGGTGAGCGCGCTCGGCATCGCCGCGGAACAGATGCGGCAGAACATCCAACGCTTCCTGATCATCGTGCAGGCAATCTCTGCTGAAAGCCGGCTCGATCAGCTCCCGCCTGTGCTCCTGCGGAAATTGCTCAACGCGGCCGGGGGAGACGCAGGCGTGCTGTACCTGGCGGATGGCGAAACGTTGAACGCCGCCGTGGCGTTTGATCGCAACGGCGCGGCGGCGGACCGCCCGTACAAGAAGGCGAAGACCCTGTCCGAGTCGGTGCGCATCATGTCGATGGCCACGGCGCAGCACCATCTTGATCCGGACTTGTTCGCTCTGTTCCTGACCTCTGGCGTCTATCGCCGCTATGCCGAGCGCTTCATGCGCCCGGAACAGATCGATGAGGTTGATATTGCGCTGTTTGTGGCTAATGGTGTACGGAACGGTCAAGCAGCGGCTTGAAAATCCTTGCAACTGCCTCTACTCACGCATGGCTGTGCCTATGCAAACTGAGATCTTTCAATGGAAACCAATCACTATGTCAGTTACACGATGCAAAGCCGGCGCATGCCATGTTTCTCCGATCCACTTCGATCTTGAGGCGGACCATTGACAAGACTTGCGCGCTCATTGCGGAGGCGGCCCAAAACGGCGCGAGGATTGTCGCCTTCCCGGAGGCCCACATCTGCGCCTTCCCGGTATGGTCCGGTGTTCGCGCGCAGGTCGAGAACCGCGATTTCTTTGTGCGCATAGCCTAGAGTGCCGTCACCATTGACCACCCCGCCACCGAGCGGATCCGGCGCGTCGCGCGTCAACAAGATATCGTAGTGTCGGTCGGCATCAACGAAGCGTCCAAGGTTGGCGTCGGCTGCATCCGGGACACCAAGCCGTTTCACGATGTCGTTGGCTACTACAACCGCTTCGCTGTATTCCGCCTGCAAGTGAATCACACAGCTCTCGAGCCCGCTCCTTGATGGCGCCGCCGGCGGCGCCCCGCGCGGCCGACCTGCCGCTGGAAGACGTCGCCGGGTTCTGATGCCATGCCTGCACAGACGGGTGTCTTCATGCCGTCCGGCACGATGTGCAATCTCGTCGCCATCCTGGCGCATACCCGTCCGGGTGACGAAATGATCTGCGGCCATGAATCGCACATCTACGGCGTTGAGGCTGCCGGCGCAGCCGAAGCCGGGGCCAAGCTCAGCGGGCGGCGAGACGGCTTTGCACCTCGCGCGCGCCCAGCCTGGAGATATCCTCGTTGAGCTCCTCGAACACCACCTTCTGCACTTCCTTGTCAAGGTGCTCGCGCAGCATGCCTAGGAACTTCGGCGCGGCGGCGAGGCGGAGCTTGTCGTAGCGCTGCTCCACGCGCGCCTGTCCGAGATATTGGCTCAGCATGCGGGCAAACTCGACACGTTCTTTTTCGGCCTGATCGATCCGCGGCGCCATCGAATGCATCGGTTCGCCCTTGCCGGCAAAGCGTCCCTGCGCATCGTCGCGCAACTCGCCATCCTTGGCACGTCCCAGTGGATTGACGAAGCCCTTGATCTCCTCGAGATCCCGCTCCATCCCGTGCGCCTGGAAGATCCGGGCTCGGCTGCCATCTGCGGTAAGCGTCCAGATTGTCGTCATTTCTAACTCCTTTCGTCGCGGCAGTAGGGATGTAAAAAGGATAGGCCCGGACCGGGCGATAGTCCCGGCGGGCTTTGTAACGCTGGCCGCAACACGCTACCGTCACATTCAGGCCGGGATACAGGTACATGCTGAGGATCGTGTGCGCCGCATTTCCTAGCGCGCGGCCCTCTCTCCAGAGCGCGGAAAGCCAATGGCAAAAGCCGGGCGTGGCGCAAGACGGCACCTCGCTCCCGGACTGGACCGAGCGCGACAGGCTTCACGCGGCGCGGTGCCGCTGGCTGCTGACCGTGTTGTATCTCGGTGGCTTGCGGGCGGCCGAAGTCGCCAGTACCCGGATGTGCGCTTTTTTTTTGCCTGCGTGAGAGGGAAGGCGTGGGCGTGGTCGACGCCCCAGGGCGCGAGGCGACGGGCATACTGCTTCTGGCATCCAGCGTTACCTCGCCGCCGGTTCACGCCGGCATCACGGAGACTTCGACCGCATGGAGGCTGGCCGGTGACGCCCGCCCGGCGCGCCGAAATCCATGTACCCTGCGAGGGTGGCGCACGTCAGCCTCTGCGTGACGGCCGGTTGGCCGTTCCCGGCCGGCTCGCATGCCGGTCCTTGCACATGCCCCTTCCAGGAGATTGCGACATGGCCATCCAGCTCAACCACACCATCGTCTTTTCTCATGACAAGAAGGTGTCCGCCGACTTCTTCTGCGAGATCCTCGGACGTCCCGCGGCCGTGCCGTTCGGGCCGTTTCTTGCCGTAAGGCTGGACAACGATGTCACCCTGGACTTCATGGATGCGCAAGGCGATGTTGCCCTGCAGCACTATGCCTTCCTGATCAGCGACGTCGAATTCGAGCAAAGCCTCGCCCGAATCCGCGCGCGCAACCTGATGTACTGGTCGGACCCATACCGCCGCCGCCCCGGCGAGGTCAGCACGGACGATGGCTGCCGCAGAATCTATTTCGAGGATCCGAGCAAGCATTTTCTGGAAATCTTCACGAAGGGATAAGACGCATGCGCATCGAGAGGAGGAGCCGCGACGCCTGCCACGGGCTTCGGCATTCCGTGCCCGAGGCGATATGAGGTTCCGCAAGCGCTGCGGTGCATTGGCGGTCGCGGCCGCGACGTTCGGACGACGTGCGCGGCGCAGGATTTCGATGACATCGAGCGGCCGCTATGGGAAGCCGGCCTTGGCGTCGGGGGCATCACGTTGCCGCACTAGCGCGGATCGCGACGAACGCGCCAACTTCATGTTTCCGGTGCCTTACTTCATCTACCGGGGCGAACATCTGCGCGCAAGACGTTCGACTCTCGCTTCGAGGGCGATGGTGCCGTCGAGGATCTGGTGTGGTTTCCCGCCTGGGCGTTGATCGAGAAACCGGGCCTGGCATAAAATCCCCTTAATAAATTGATTAACTAATGCGTTGATGTGCCGAATCGCGCTTGCCAGGTCGACGCCGGTATCAACGCGAGTGCAAACAACCATCTTCGGGTTAGAGATCGCGTGAATGTGATTGCACAGGACCAGGCGGTGCTCGTCGTTCGTTTCTTTAAGAACGGACAAGAACGCGGACCACTCGCTGTATCGGCACCTACTATCCGCAAACCAATGTCTGGTGCCATTGGAAAGCCGTTGCAGACGAATTTCGAGCGTTATAGCTTGCCGGCTCGCTGTGAGATATTCATGGTTGGCCCTCCCTTTCGCCGGGTTGGCTATGCACTTGCTTCAGCGGGATGGGCATGGGCATGGGCAAGGGCTGTCTCCTCTTGCGGCTGCGGCGAACTCGCCCGGTGGCGTCACGAAAGGCCGCCCGCGTCGCACGGGCCGGTCCATTTCTGCTGCCTTTACTTCCCCTTGCGCGCGGATAACCGGGCCAAGCAGGCCTGGCTGTCGGTGACGGGCGTGAGCGCTGCGGCATGGCCGGTAATGAAGCGCCTTCGTATCGGCGCCAGCACGAACTTGGCGGACAGGCCGGCGGCAATGGTGACCAGTGCCGCCACCGTGAACACCGCGTCCCAGCTGCCCCGCGCCGATAGTACCGAAGCCAGCGGCACCAGGATCGCCGCGGTGCCCTTTGCGGTATAGAGCGTGCCGGCATTGGCGGCCGCGAACTTGCTGCCGAAGGTGTCCGCGCACAGGGCCGGGAAAATCGAGAAGATCTCGCCCCAGAAGAGAAAGGTCAACGCCGCGAAGCCCATGAACCAGTAAGGGTTGTGGCCGAACGTCATCAGGCCCAGTAGCGCCAGGCCCTCGCCAATGAAGATGAAAAACATGGTGTTCTCGCGGCCAATGCGGTCGGAGATGAAACCGCACAGCGGGCGCGTGAAGCCATTGCAGAGGTTGTCGATCGACAGCGTCATGGTGAGCAGCGGCAGCGTGAAGCCCAGCATGGTCACTGGCATCGAGGCGAAGCCGAAGTCCTTGGCAATGGGCCCCAACTGCGCGGTGGCCATGATGCCGCCGGCCGCCACCGCGACGAATGACGCATAGATGATCCAGAACACCGGCGTCTTCACCATTTGCCCTGGCGTGAACTCGACCGGGTTGGTCAGCACAGCCTTGGCTGCGACTACACCCTTGGGCGGTCGCGGCTTCACCAGCAGCAGCGCCATCAGGAAGATGCACACGCCCTGCAGGATGCCGAAGGTGAGGAAGGCCTGCTCGTAGCCGGCGCGCTGGATCATATTGGCGATCGGAATCACCGTCAGCGCCGATCCCGCACCGAAGCCCGCCGCGGTAAGGCCGGCGGCGAGGCCCCGCTTGTCGGGAAACCATTTGAGCGCGTTGCCCACACAGGTGCCATAGACGCCCCCGGCGCCGATGCCGGCCACCACTGCGGCGAAGTACAACTGGGGCAGGCTGGTGGCATAGGCGTTGATCACCCAGGCTAGTCCGACGCAAAGCGCGCCGCCCGCCACCACGGGGCGCGGCCCTAGCTTGTCGACCAGCCAGCCCTCCAGCGGCACCAGCCAGGTCTCGGTCACGATGAAGATGGAAAAGGCGACCTGGATAGCGGATTCGCCCCAGTGATGCTTGGCATTCATGGGGGTGACAAACAGCGTCCAGCCGTACTGGAGGTTCGCCACCAGTCCCATGCAGACCACACCGATACAAAGCTGGAACCATCGGTTGTGCAGCCAGCCGCCGTGACTCACGGCAGGGCCTGCCGCGTTAAAGTGCGCCATGTGTAGTCTCCTGGATGGTGCGTTTCGCGCTCTATGGCACGGATAGCGGGGCTTCTCTTGCGGGGGGGAGCCCTTGGTCTATTGGGCGCGCCAGACATTGCGGCACGTGAATTGATGCTAGCCCATCTCGGTATCAGCAAAACATAAAGTTTTTTACCATTATCATTACTGATCATTTATATATTGCACAGGACGGCACGATGAGGAACGCCACGCTGCGTCAGCTGAAGGTTTTCGAGACAGTCGCGCGCCACCTGAGCTTCTCCCGGGCGGCGAAGAGTGTGGAGGGCCTGATAAAACATAAGCGATGATTTATGGTCTTTCTATATAACTTTAATTATCGTAATTCGTTCGGCACACCTATGCTGCGCTCAAGCCCACCTCTTCCGGAGAGCAAGGAATCCGATCACGAACCAGGTCCAGTCCGAAACGCACAACACCCTGCCGGCCGGCACCACGGCCTCGCGCAGCGATGACGAGGACCATTTGACCGCCTACAACGCGGCCTTCACCGAACTCGGCCTGCGCTTTCGCTGGGACGCCGGGATGTACCACTGGCTGTGCGGGATCGAATGCGAGAAGACGCGCGTCGCCCGCTAAACGAGGAATACCACGCCCATTTTCTGAAGGCCTACGACGCGGACTTCCTCAGCCAGCTAATCTTCGACAAGAAGAACGAGTACCTGCGGGCGAGGGGGCGGCAAGCCAACTGAGGCTGCGGTTTCACGTCGGTGAGAGGGGCGCTGACAGGCGCTTTTTTGCCGTACATTGGACTCTCGTCTGGGCGTTGGTTTCCCGCGTCGGCAATCGTGCGATACGTGCTGATAGATCAGGTCGCGAAGCTGTGGATTCTCACAACTTCGCGCGCATTCGGACCAGGCAGACGTGGCAGCGATGGCGCCAGCCGTCGTACCCGGCTCAGGCCTGGACTGTCTCCAGCTGCCTCAACAACGAATCCACACTGCCCTTCGCATCCCCAAACCACATCCGCGTGTTGTCCTTGTAGAACAGCGGATTGTCCACCCCCGCATATCCTGCAGCCATGCTGCGCTTGGACACCACCACTGTCTTCGCCTTCCATACCTCGAGGACCGGCATGCCGGCAATCGCGCTGCCCGGATCTTCCAGCGCGCCGGGGTTGACGATGTCGTTGGCACCCACCACCAGCACCACATCGGCCTTGTCGAAATCCTCGTTGATCTCATCCATCTCCAGCACGATGTCGTACGGTACCTTTGCCTCGGCCAGCAGCACGTTCATATGGCCGGGTAGGCGCCCCGCCACCGGATGGATGCCGAAGCGCACCTTGACGCCCTGCGCGCGCAGACGCCGCGTGATCTCGCTGATGGTGCCCTGCGCCTGCGCCACCGCCATGCCGTAGCCTGGCACGATGATCACATCGGCCGCGTCGCGCAGTAGCGCCCCGACCTCTTCACTTGACACTGGCACCACCTCGCCTTCCACGGCGGCGCCAGCCTGCGCCGGCGCGGTGCCGAAGCCGCCCAGGATCACCGAGAGGAATTTCCGGTTCATTGCCTTGCACATGATGTAGCTGAGAATGGCGCCGCTCGACCCCACCAGCGCGCCGGTGATGATCAGCAGATCATTGCCCAGCATGAAGCCGGTGGCCGCCGCGGCCCAACCCGAGTAGCTGTTGAGCATCGACACCACCACCGGCATGTCTGCGCCGCCGATGGCCATTACCAGGTGCGCTCCGGCCAGCAGCGCGATCGCCGTCATGGCGGTGAGCGGGACCAGGCCCTCCTGCGCCGACGGCGCCGCCAGAAAGGCGTAGCCCAACCACACGCAGGCGCCCAGGGCGGCGGCGTTCAGCAAGTGCCGGCCCGGCAGTAGCAGCGGCCTGCCGCCCAGCGTGCCCTGCAGCTTGAGAAAGGCAATGAGGGAGCCCGTGAAGGTTACCGCGCCGATCAGAATGCCCAGATAGGTCTCGATCTCGTGGATGCTCTTCTCCGCACCAGTCAGCGGCACCGCGCCGAGATAGTTGGCATAGCCCACCAGCACCGCCGCCAGGCCGACGAAACTGTGCAGCACGGCCACCAGCTGCGGCATCTGCGTCATCTCGACGCGGCGTGCCAGCAGCGCGCCGGCCGCCGCGCCCACGGTCATCGCCGCCAGCACCACGCCGATGCCGTCGCGGCCCGACACCAGCACGGTGGTCACGATGGCGATCACCATGCCAGCGATGCCGAGCAGGTTGCCCCGGCGCGCCGTGGCCGGGTGGCTGAGCCCGCCCAGGCTCAGGATGAAAAGCGCACTGGCGCTCACGTAGGCGATCTCACTGATTCCCGATGGCATGGCCTTCTCCTCAATCGCGCCGGAACATCTTCAGCATCCGCTGGGTCACCAGGAAGCCCCCGGCGATGTTGATGGTGGCAATCAGCACCGCGATGCCCGCGATCACGCTGCTAACCGCCGAAGGACTGCCCAGTTGCACCAGCGCGCCGACCACGATAATGCCGCTGATGGCATTGGTCACGCTCATCAGCGGCGTATGCAGCGACGCAGTGACATTCCACACCACCTGGTAGCCGACGAAGATGGCGAGCACGAACACCGTGAAGTGCGCCAGGAAGGCCGGCGGCGACACCGCGCCGAGCGCCAGCAGCGCCACTGCCCCCAGCACCAGCAGCGCGACCTTCCAGCCGGTGCGTTTGCCGCTTTCCGTGGCCGTGGCCGCGGTGGGCGCCGGCGTTTCAGCCGGCGCAGCAGGAGCAATTTCCACCGTCTTCGGCGGCGGCCACGACATGGCGCCACGATGGAGCACGGTGGCGCCGCGGATCATGTCGTCGTCCATGTCGACCGCCAGTTCGCCATCCTTGCCTGGCGTCAGCTCCGCCAGCAGGTGGCGCAGATTGGTGGCATAAAGCTGGCTGGCCTGGGCGGCCATGCGGCTGGGCAGGTCGGTGTAGCCGATCACCGTCGCCCCCGCGCGCTGCACGATCTCGCCGGGCGCCGTCAGCTCGCAATTGCCGCCCTGCTCCGCCGCCATGTCGACGACTACGCTACCCTGGCGCATGCTCTCCACCATGGCCGCCGTGATCAGCCGTGGCGCGGGCTTGCCGGGGATCAGCGCGGTGGTGATGATGATGTCCACTTCGCATGCCTGCTCGGCGAACAGCTGCATCTCCGCCTCGATGAAGGCCGTGCTCATCTCCTTGGCGTAGCCGCCGCTGCCGCTGCCGTCTTCTTCCACTTCCACCGAGAGGAACTCGGCGCCCAGGCTTTCGATCTGCTGCCGCACTACCGGGCGCGTATCGAAGGCGCGCACGACCGCGCCCAGGCTACGCGCGGCGCCGATCGCAGCCAGCCCGGCCACGCCGGCGCCGATCACCAGAACCCGCGCCGGCGGGATCTTGCCGGCGGCGGTGATCTGCCCGGCAAATGGCCGGCCAAAGGCATGAGCGGCCTCGATCACCGCGCGATAACCCGCCATATTGGCCATCGAACTGAGCGCATCGAGCTTCTGCGCGCGCGAGATGCGCGGCACGCAATCCATCGCCAGCACGGTGGCGCAGCGCTGCGACAGGCGTTGCAGCAGCGCGGCCTGCTGCGCCGGCCAGATGAAGCCGATCAGGGTCGCACCCTTCTTGAGCAGGGCCGCCTCTTCCACCCCGAGCGTGGGGTGGGCCTGTGGCGGCCGCACCTTGATTACGACGTCGACCGTGGCCCACAGGCTGGCGGCATCGACGATGTCAGCACCAGCCGCACGATAGGCCTGGTCGGGGCACGCCGCCTGTGCACCGGCGCCGCTCTCGACCACCACCCTATAGCCGAGCTTGATCAGCTCCCTGACCGAATCGGGCGTCGCGGCGACCCGCCGCTCCCCGGCGTGTACTTCGAGGGGCACACCGATTGTCATTGCCATCTTGTTCACCGTTCCCTGGATGTGCGCGGCCTGCCGGGGCTTGAGACCCTGCCGCGCCGGCTGCCTAGCCGCGCAAATGGTTCACCAGCGCGCCGATCCCTTCGATCGCCACCTCCACCACCGCGCCGTCCTTCATCGAGCCGACGCCGAGCGAGGTACCGCAGGCGATCACGTCGCCGGGCATCAGCGAGAGGTCCTGCGAGATCCGACTGACCTGCTCCTGCGGGGAAAAGATCATGTCGGCGAGCGGGTAGTTCTGCCGCTCCACGCCATCGAGCCGCGTCACCACGCTGGCCGAGCGCCAGTCGAAATCGGCGACGATGACGGGCCCCAGGCAGCCGAAGGTATCGAAGCCCTTGGCGCGGCACCATTGCGGGAAGCTGGGGTCCGCCGCGATCAGGTCGGCCGCCGTCACATCGTTGACGATGGTGTAGCCGAAGATATGGTCGGCAGCCTCGGCCGGCGAGACATTGCAGCACTTGCTGCCGATCACGATGCCCAGTTCGCCTTCATAGACGATCTTGCCGGCATAGCTTTTGGGCCGCACGATCGCATCGCCGGGCCCCGCCACCGAGCTGGCGGGCTTGATCAGGAACAGCGGATGTAGCGGCACGGGCTTTTCCAGCTTTTTGGCCAGCGCATGAAAATTGTTCCACAGCGCTACCAGCTTGCCTGGCTCGCAGGGGCTGAGCGGCGTCACCTCGCCCAAGTCCAGCACGATGCCGGTTGGGACCGGCTCACCGAACATGTCTCCGCCGTATTCGGTGACGCGATCGTTCTCCAGCACGCCGAAGCCGATATTGCCATCGGCGAGCCGAAAGCGTATCCACGATTTCATCGCAATGTCTCCTGCACGATTATGGGGTGCGCTCGGGCCGTGCCGAGAGGGTGCGGGCCGTCGCATCTTGTCCCGCATGCTAAACACGCGGTTGATCACCGTTTAGTGCGCGGTCAAATGGCACCGGCGGCGCGCAATTGAGCAATCTGATCCGGGGTATAGCCAAGTTCGGCCATCACTTCGTCGGTGTGTTCGCCCAACAGCGGCGAGCGCGTAACGTCGGTCGGGCTGTCGGACAGCTTGATCGGGTTGCCGACCGTCAGGTACTTGCCGCGGGTCGGGTGGTCGACCTCGACGACGGTGCCGGTCTTGCGCAGTGACGGCTCCGCGGCGATCTCCGTCATCGACAGGATCGGGCCGCACGGGATGTCGTACTTGTTCAGGATCTCCATCGCCTGGAATTTGGTCTTCGACATCGTCCAGCGCTCGATCTCGGCGAAGATCTCTTGCAGCTTCGGCAAGCGCGCGGCCGGCGTCTTGTACTCGGGGTCGTCGACCCACGCCTCGCGGCCTATCACCTTGCAGATCGCGCCCCATACCGGCGCCTGCGTGATGAAATAGATGTACGCGTTGGGATCCGTCTCCCAGCCCTTGCACTTGAGGATCCAGCCTGGCTGGCCGCCGCCCGACGCGTTGCCGGCACGCGGCACCACATCACCGAAGGTGCCGTTCGGATACTGCGGATACTCCTTCATTACGCCGGTGCGCTCGAGCCGCTGCTGGTCGCGCAGCTTCACGCGGCACAGGTTCAGCACGCCGTCCTGCATGGCGGCAAGCACCTTTTGGCCACGGCCGGTGGTCTTGCGCTGGTACAGCGCGGTGACGATGCCGAGCGCGAGATGCAGACCGGTGCCGCTGTCGCCGATTTGCGCGCCCGAGACCATCGGCGGGCCGTCGTCGAAGCCGGTGGTCGACGCGGCGCCGCCTGCGCACTGCGCGACATTCTCGTAGACCTTGCAATCCTCATAGGGGCCCGGGCCGAAGCCCTTGACCGACGCGACGATCATCGCCGGGTTCAGTTCCTGGATGCGCTCCCAGGTGAAGCCCATCCGATCCAGCGCGCCAGGCGCGAAGTTCTCAACCAGCACGTCGCACCCCTTCACGAGCGCCTCGAGCACCTTTTTGCCTTCCGGATGCTTGGTGTCGATCGTGACCGAGCGCTTGTTGTGGTTGAGCATCGTGAAGTAAAGACTGTCGACATCCGGGATGTCGCGCAATTGCTCACGCGTAACGTCCCCCACGCCCGCCCGTTCGACCTTGATCACATCCGCTCCGAACCACGCCAGCAACTGCGTACAGGTCGGCCCGGATTGCACATGCGTGAAATCAAGGATGCGAACACCATCCAATGCTTTGCCCACTTCAGTCTCCCGGCTTAACTTATATATCGTCTGCTGGTTCGCGCCCGGCCCATACGCGCGCGAGTCATGCGCTGGAGGTGGCCTCCAGTTCCGCCGGGCGTTTGAAAAACTGCTGTTCAAGCGATGAACCGACTCAGTACAGCGCTCGGACGGGCCGCCGTACCTGGCAGCGCCGAAGCCGAAGCTCCGGATCCGCGGTTGCCGTCTTCAAACAGCCTGGAGGTCGCGCAAGCGCTCGATTTGCGCCTTGCTATAACCGAGGCTGGCCAGCACATCCTCGGTGTGCTCGCCCAGCAACGGCGAAGCGGTGATCTCAGGCTTCAGGTCGGAGAACTTGATTGGGCTGCCTACCGTGAGATAGGTGCCGCGCTCCTTGTGCGGGACTTCGGTGATGCTGCCGCTCGCGCGCAACGACGGGTCGTTAGCGAGTTCTTTCATGGTCAGCACCGGCGCGCACGGAATATCGAACTTGCGCAGAATATCCACCGCTTCGAACTTGGTCTTGTCGGCCAGCCAGTCTTCGATGGTCTTGAAAATCTCGAAGATGTGCGGCTGGCGCGCCTGGGCCGTGCTGTAGGCCGGGTCCTCGATCCATTCGGGCTTGCCCAGCGCCTTGCAAATCGGCGCCCATGCGTGACCCTGGATGGTGAAGTAGATGTACGCGTTCGGATCGGTTTCCCAGCCCTTGCACTTCAGCACCCAGCCCGGCTGGCCGCCGCCGCCGGCATTGCCGCCACGCGGCACCACATCGCTGAATGTGCCATGCGGATATTGCGGATACTCCTCCAGGTAGCCCAGCCGGTCCAGGCGCTGCTGGTCGCGCAATTTGACGCGGCACAGGTTCAGCACACTGTCCTGCATCGACACCGCCACCTTCTGGCCGTTGCCGGTTTTATCGCGTCCGATCAGGGCGGTCAGGATGCCGATCGCCAGGTGCATGCCGGTATTGCTGTCGCCCAGCGCCGCGGCGCTGATGGTCGGCGGGCCGTCCCAGAAGCCGGTGGTGGAAGCCGCGCCGCCGGCGCACTGCGCGACATTCTCATAGACCTTCAAATCGTCGTAGTGGTGCCCGTCGCTGAAGCCCTTGACCGAAGCCACGATCAGCTTCGGGTTGAGTTCCTTGAGGCGCTCCCAGGAGAAACCCATCCGG
>NZ_BAAILO010000064.1:0-3545 GCF_054589115.1 Cupriavidus sp. 8B
CGGTCGAGCTTCTGGACGAAGGTAGGCAGTGCGCTTTCGGGGAAAGCCGGTGGTGTGCGCAGCACGCTGCGGGGCGGGCGGGTCATGGCGTCTCCTAAATGCCGGACGCCGCCATAGGTGGCATCCGATGTTTCACACGACATTATCGTCATCATGACAATTAAGTCAATATCAAAAAAGACGAGCTGGCGTTTGCCCGCACCGCAGATCGACCTGGCGCATCCGCGAGCAGACCCGACTCTACGCGCTGGTCGAAGTCATCGGCCGGTAGTCCATGCTCGATATCTTCGTGGTGGCGCTGCTGGCCTCACAGGGTGCGGGCCAGAGCGCTGGCCAAGATCACGCCCGGGACCGGGGCCCTTAGCAGCCGGCGTGCAATCGCTTGATCGCTAGATGTGAAACGCCCCGCACACTGGGCACGGCGGGGTGGGCGACCAACCCGCATTTCCGCACCACCTAGGTGTTAACGACACATCCGTCATCCTGACACATACATTATTATTAAATTGATGAGCGACGTTGCTCGCCCCCACACGCCGACGTCGCAAGCGCCGTGGCCCCTTCCTGGCGGCACCAGCATGCACGGCGCCAATCCAAAACCATGACAAACGGACCGCTCTGCGGTTGGAGACCTCATGCCCAAAACGACTGGAGTACTCCGTCAGCCGGAGTCTTGCCCGGAGAGTCGGCTGCCACCTGGCGTGCATACAGATGTCCCCAAGGTGCAATACCGTTCTCCGCTTTTCGCCCGCTTTGCGCGTATCAACAGCGCGAGAATTGTCCACGGACATCCGATGCTGGTCACTTTCGACAAAGGTCTGTTTGTGCGCGTGCGCGGCACCGAGAAGCTGCGTGCAGGTTCGAGCTTTCCACAGGGCTGGGTCCGACCGGCAGAAAGCGGCATCCCGACACTTAGCGACGATTGCCTGGGGCTTGAATGTGCAGTCATCGGATTCGGCTTCGACCCCGCGACGCGGCTGTCTCCTGAGCTAATGGCGCGCTGGTCCTTCGCAGGCGGCAAGGTGTGGCAATGGTGCCAACGTGCTCGGGCGCAGCATCTCGCTCCCAAAGGCCGGCGTCTCGAGGCGCTGGATGCGGTCGTGTTGCCCCGCCTGGCCCCGCTCGACTGGATGGTGGTGGTCCGCCCGGACCGATGCGTGCTCGCCGAAGGCCCGGCCTCCCAGGCCGAACACATTCTCCAGCGTGCCCTTGACCTGATCGAACCGCCACACCTACGCCTCGACATGCGCCTCGTCCAGGCCGCCTGAAGCACTAGTCGCCCCGTAGATAGAAGACAACCTTCCATAGCCAATCCATGGCTCATGGCGGACGGGGCATTTTCCACGCAATCTCAATGACAAGGAGGAGACCCTCGTGCGGCAGATTTCTGTTTATTGTTTTTCCCTCTCGGCAATTGGTTGCCTTGCCAGCATGACCGCGCATGCCGCAGAAGACTTCCAGGTACGGTACAACATAGCAGGCAGCATCGGAGGGGAAATGTTTACACCCCCGGATGCCGCCGGGCTCGCAGTGGGTGTCGCTGCGACTTATATCGACATCAGGAAGGTGACCGGCAACGACGGCAACGTACTGACAAAGCCGGTCCCCGGCGGAGCCATTCCACTTCCCTCCCCGACACCCGTGACAGCGTATCCCACGTATGGCGCCAGTACCGCCCAGATCCATGCCTCAGGCACTTTCAAGCTATTCAACCTTGGCATTGGCTACATTACCGACGCGGACTATGGCGGCGGCCGCCTCGCGTTCGGCGGCGTTCTGCCGTATGGCGCCAAGACACAAACGGTCAGGGCAACGGCCGCAACGCCAGCCGTGCAGGCGAATCCCGCGGTCCCTGCGGCCGCACAGCAGGCCATCGCGAGCCAGTTCGGGGCGGCATATCAGTCAGGCCTTGCCGGCGAGGCAGCCAGTTCCACTGGCGACATATCGGGCATCGGGGACCTGGAGTTGCAAGGCGGCTGGCTCTATACGACTGAGCAACTGCGCGTATTGCTGGGCGCGTCCCTCGTCATTCCGACAGGACGCTACAACGCATCGCCAGCACCCGACATAGGCACTGGTAATTTCTATACGCTGCGGCCGGCGGTGCAAGTGGCCTACCTGCCAACGCCGGATATCGCTCTCACGGCAAAGGTGACCTTGGGCCTGAACACGAAGAATCGGGACAATGACCTCCGCAGCGGAAACTGGATCGGATTGGAGGGCGCGGCGGCATACAAGACCGGGATTGGCGTATTCGGACTGCACACCGTCTTCGCTCAACAGTACCAGGACGACTCGAACAATCCCTGGGGCCCGAGCCGATACCGATCGCTCAATGCCGGTGCGTTCTATACCGCGATGGTGCCTGGCATTGACGCTGCGCTGACGTTGCAATACATGGCGACAACCACTTCGCGAAACGCAAAGGTCGGCAGCTTTACCCAAATCCGCGTGATCAAGATGTTTTGACGATGCCTAAAGAGATCTCCGGCGAATTTGTCGAGAGCCTCGTGCCCGGTGAACGTGCCCGGTGGCACGTAGAGCACGCAGTCTTCGGTGTAGAGTTCCTCGATGGCCTCGCGACGACGTGCTGCATCGCCTTCACCGAAAACCTCCTGAAGGTTGCGATGAAGCAGTTCATGGATACGGTCATTCATAACACTTCTCCTGAGTGATCGACTGCGGACTGAACCAAGTCGCATTGTGTAGATGGCTGAAAAATGGAACGTTGCACGCACTACTGAGCGAGCGCCAAGGTCTTTGCGATGGCGGTGACGACTGCGGGTCGAGCCGAAATCTCGTCATACCAACGAGCGACGAATGGAAACTTGTCGAGGGTCGCGCCAATTGCCTGATGGCGCCACACCCACCCGAAATGGGCGATGTCCGCGACACTGTATGCATCACCAGCAACGTACCGATGATGCTCAAGGCCGAGATTGAGCACGCCCAGCGTCCGGTCAACGTCCGCTAACGCGCGCGCTTGGGCCTCGGGTTGGGGTGACGACTGAATCGCGACCAGAAACGCCTGGAGGAATGCCGGGCTGAGGCCGGATGCGTGGAAGAAGAGCTGCTCGAAGACCTTGCCGCGGCGGAGGCCATCCTTCGGAAGAAGTTGTCCGGTCTTTTCTGCAAGGTAGACCAGGATCGCGGCGGATTCGCTCAGGACCACATCGCCGTCCCCAAGAACGGAAGGGTCGATGAGAACCGGGACTTTTGCGTTGGGATTCATCGCCTTGAAGGCGTCGGTCTTCTGTTCGCCCTGGCGCAGGTCGACGGGAACGAGCCGATAGTCGAGCCCCATTTCCTCCAGTGCTATCGGCACTTTGACGCTGTTAGGCGTAGCGAATGCAAGAACTTCAATCATTTTCGTAACCTTCTCTTTCATTGTGGCGGACTGGAGCGGCTCAAGCCGCTCCAGGACATGTTTCACGAGCGGCGACCGTCGAAGCTGATACGGCCGCCACCGAAGGCGCCCACATGCAGTAGGCCATCCGCCATCGCGATGAGTGGCTGGTCCGAGAGCCGCTGCGCGGCTCTCGGAC
>NZ_BAAILO010000064.1:3697-7278 GCF_054589115.1 Cupriavidus sp. 8B
TGCGACGTCGTCGGGATCACCGATGCGACCAAGTGGGACGGTCGAGGCCATGTAGTCGAGCAGACCTTGCTGCTGTGCGGCATCGGGGCCGGCCAGGTCAACTAGGCCGGGCGTCTTGATCGGGCCCGGGCTGATGACGTTCACACGGATGCCGCGAGACTTCAAGTCGAGCGTCCAGCTTCGGGCAAAGTTGCGCACCGCGGCCTTCGAGGCGCTATAGACGCTGAACGCTGGTGTGCCTTTGATGCTGACGTTGGAAGCGGTAAGGATCACTGAGGCACCGTCGACCAGCAGCGGCAGTGCCTTTTGCACCGTGAAGAGCACGCCCTTCACGTTGCGACCGAACGTGTCGTCATACTGCTCTTCGGTGATTCATCCCAAAGGCAGCATTGAGCCGCCACCAGCATTGACGAACAACACATCGATACGACCTGCCTCTGTATTCACTCTCTCGTAAAGGCGATTGAGATCGCTGAGATTGGCGGAGTCCGCCTGGATGCCAGTGGCCCTCGGCCCGATCGCGGCAACGGCTGCATCGAGCTCGACCAGACGACGGCCGGTAACGAAGACCTGCGCGCCTTCAGTTGCGAAACGCTTGGCGGTGGCGAGGCCGATACCGGTCGTACCGCCGGTGACGACAGCTATTTTTCCTTCGAGTCTGCGTACCATGATCTATCTCTCCTGAGTGGGATGAGACAAATCTACGGCGGCATGCTATTTTTCGAAATAGAAATGAATGAAAACCATCGTTGCAGGATTGTCGATGTCAAAGCTGCCGGATTTCGAAGGGCTCGCGATGTTCGCGAAGGTCGCCGAGGAAGGTTCGTTCGCTGCGGCGGCCACGGCCTTGGGTGTCTCGGTCGCTACGGTCTCTCGGGCCGTTACCCGCCTTGAAGAGCGGCTGGGAGGCCGACTGTTCAACCGTACCTCCCGACGACTTGCACTCACAGACTATAGCCACACGCTCGCTGAACGAGCGGCGAAAATCTACGCCGACGCCGAGGAGGCCGAGGATTTCGCCCGTGAGACCTCAAGCCGACCGCGTGGTCTTGTCAAGCTCGCCGCGCCGCTCGCTTTTGGCGCCCGCTGGGTCGCCCCGCTGCTGCCCGAATTCTTCCGGACCTAATGATTGGTGGGGTGTTGCAGAGAGCAGTCGACCATGGCGCTAACTCCTTGATGGATTCCCTAGTCCGGATCCGGGGGACGCGGTTGCTAGGTGGAAGGAGAGGAAAGCTTGTCAGTCGGCAACCCGCTAAATAAAACGTAGAAGCTAGTCTTACCGCGTGCAAGCGGACAAGAGTGCCGTGTAGACTACTCCCTGTCCTCGTTGGTGTTCGCGAATGTCCTGGAATCCTGCATCTATGATGCATGTGACTGCTCGGCGCCATCTTGGACGCTAGCGAGTGTCGCTGGATGCATACAAAATGGCTAGCGCGGTATTGGATCTTGCGAATCTTGCGAAGAGCGTTGTTAGGTGGCAAACTCGCAACACTGTTGCAAAAAGCGCTTTGACGCGTCTTGAGCGTCTACCGTCATTGCTGCAGCCCTCGATGTCGCGACGCTCGCTTGCCCTCCTACTCAGCCTCCTCCTGCTCCTCGGCCAGGCCTGTGGCGCTATTCACGCGTTGTCGCATATTCATGTGCATCTGCAGGGCAATCCGTGCGCGGCGCCCGCCGACACCGATCAGTGCGTGCCGGACTATCATGTCTGTCTGCAATGCTTGGCTTTTGCCGCTGCCGCGGTGGCGATGCCTTCGCTGGGCTTCTGGCTGCTGATTGCCTGTGCTAGGCGCTGGCACTACCCGCTGTTCGCCGCGCGGTACATAGCCCCCATAATTTCGCTACGGCCCCGTAGCCGTGGCCCCCCTCTGTCTGGCGGATCGTTCGCGTAGTGCATTGGTGCGGGCACAGAGGTCCCCGCGCGACACTTCCACGCCATCAGAGGTATTGCAATGCCCCATTTCCCGTTTCGAGCCATCGCGGCCGGAGCCGCGTCGGCGCGCCTCGATACGGCAGCGTATCAATGCCGCGCAGGCCATGCGCTGCAAGCCCGATTGGAGAACGGCCGTGCCGTGGCAGACCCGCACAGCAGCCGATCAGCTTCGAGTTGAACTGATTGCCGAATTCCTTCTGTAACTTCCGAACACTGACATTCTCCAGGAGCCGTCATGCAGGACCTCGGACTTCCCCACCTCTGGGCGCAAGGCGATTTCGTCATTCGCGCGACCGCCATCATTCTACTGATCATGTCGGTGCTGTCATGGATCGTGATTATCACCAAGGCTTGGGATCTGCTTCGTTTGCGGAAGATGGCAAATGGTGCGGAGAAGCGCTTCTGGCACTCAGAGGATTTCGATCACGCACTCGACACACTTGGCGCCAACGATGCCAACCCGTTTCGCACGCTGGCCATCACCGGCCGCGAAGCCGCGCAGCACCATCGCGCAAGCCAGACGCAACTGCGCGATGCCCTCGACATCTCCGACTGGCTGACCCGCTCGCTCAAGAGCGCAATTGACGAGGCCGTGGCACGCATGCAGTCGGGCCTGGCGGTGCTGGCTTCGGTGGGTTCGACGGCTCCGTTCGTCGGCCTGTTCGGCACCGTGTGGGGCATCTATCACGCTCTGATCAGCATCGGCGCCTCGGGCATACCGACGATCGACAAGGTGGCCGGCCCCGTGGGCGAAGCACTGATTATGACCGCTTTCGGTCTGGCCGTGGCCATCCCGGCCGTGCTTGGCTACAACGCGCTGAGCCGCGGCAACAAGGGCGTCATCAGCAAGCTCAACCGCTTTGCGCACGACCTGCACACCTACTTCGTGACTGGCACCCACGTGCGCCCCACCACTCCGGGTACTCGCGCCAACGATACGTCGGTGCACCTGGCCGTCAAGAACTGAGCGTCAGCTTTGAGGAAGGAAACATCATGGCAACGCTGCTCGAAGTCATGCTGATGCTGCTGATCATCTTTGTCATCACGATTCCCGTCATCAAGCACACAGTGAAGATCGGTCTCCCTCGTGCGAGCAATCAACCGCGAAACAGTAGTCGATCTCTGAATTGGACTGAAGTGTTCAATCAAGAGACTCCGAGCAGTTCCGCCGGTGGCGGGCTGGTCGGCTCTTCACGACCCAATGCAGCCCTTCGAACTCGCCCGCAGACAATGGCAGATCGCAAGCTAAAACAGTCGTTTCCTCAACGTGGTTTGTGGGAAGCTAATCGGGCCGCTTCTGCTGCGACGTTGGTGTTACCCGAAGAACCTGCGGGCATCGGCACCCAAATTGCGCGCTGAGCGACGTGCCCTGCCCATCCGATTTGGGAAACTGACTTTGACGGCGCCACGTTAACTAACGATGAACGCTGCGTCCTGTCCCAATGGGATTGTCAGGCTGCCGGGTCAAATCCAGAATGAGCCAACGATGCAAGGATGGTGAAGAGATTCAGGAGACCCGATGAGCACTCGGCATTTGGTATGCGCTGGTTATGCAGCACGCTCCGGCACTATCTGAACCCATTTTCCGTATCCCACCACGCGCTCATCAAGCTTGAAGCCGCTGGAGCGAGACGGGCTTTTGAAAGAC
>NZ_BAAILO010000064.1:7428-8462 GCF_054589115.1 Cupriavidus sp. 8B
GATGGCCGCTATCCTCGCGGAGGACGTCGTCTTCAACAGCCCGCTGCTTGTACGCCCTATTGTCGGGCGCGACACAGTCGCCCGAACTTTGGTCCAATCCAGCACGACCCGGGGAAGTCCAGGCGAGTACGTCCTTGAGTGCAAGATTGACGCCAACACCACACTGCTGCGCTGGAAAGGCACGATTGACGGTCATTCACTGGAGAGCCTGGAGTTGCTGGTGGACGACGCTAACGGCCTCTTGGTCGAGCGGACCATCGCATTTCGCCCCTACCCCGCCTTACGGATCTTTCGGGACAGGATGAAGGCAAGCCTCGGCGATAGCTTGGGCGCCGGCATGTGGGACTACGAGCCCGAGGCCTGAGCTCCGATTGAGCAGAGGCGTCGGCGCGGCCATGGCGCCGTCACCATAAGGGCGTACAGGTGCCGACCACGCATACGAACCCGTTCACGCCTCGCTAGCCCCCGGCCAGCGGGCCGTCAATCTTATTCAGCCCCCAAGCGCTACCGTGAGCGTGCGCGCCCGGCGCCGGGGCCGGGGAATTACAGTGGGATTTGGCCGAGCGAGAGCGCCCCGCCAAAGCAACTGTATCGTGTTCCGCCTCTGAGAACCCTAACCGCGCCAAGCGCTGATGGCGACGCGTGGACACTAGCGCGCGATGTGACCGAGATGATGGTCAGGGAAAGTTTCCAGCGCGAGACGGTCGTGTTCGACAAAAATAGGGACGCGCGCATCGTCGCAGGCGTCGACGACTGAGACGTACCCGCACGGCGCTAAGGCGGCCCGCGCTGTATGGCAGCGCGGGCGTCCGTAACCGCCGCCTGTTCTTTGCTACGTTGACCAGAGAATTCCCGCTCTCTATCTGACCTCAGATTTGAGGAGATTCACGCAAACACGAAGACGGTGACGGCCAGGGAATCCTGTCCTACATCGCTGGTTCAAGCCCCTAGCTTACTTGGGGTGGCCGAAATGGCCAGCCTTGTTCATCGACCGCGGCGCCAACGAAAAAGGTAGCGCGGCATAAAACGACTTC
>NZ_BAAILO010000065.1:0-23737 GCF_054589115.1 Cupriavidus sp. 8B
CGCTCCCAGCGGCGCACCGTACTGGGAGCCCGTCCGATGCGCTTTGCGAATTCGTTGATCCGATAAACCTTGCTCATGGCGAGCAATTATAGATACGTCTGAGCAAGAATGGAGTATCAGTTGCTCGCTCCGGCTCGGCCGACTATAACCAGCAGCTGTCGGTCCGGCGCGCGCAGGCGGTGGCGAAGGTGCTCGCCATGGCGGGATTCCAGCCGGAGAACATCCAGGTGCGGGGGCTGGGCATGAGCACGCCGGTGGCGGACAACCGCACCGCCGAGGGCCGCGCGGAGAACCGGCGCGTGGCCATCGTGGTCACGATTGAGTAGTCATGCGGACCCGCGCCGCCTGCCAGCTCAGCGCAGTGCGGTGCGCAGGACCAGGGCATGGAGATATTCCCTGGTGCGGGTCAGGCCAGGTTGAAGGGTAACTGGCGCTGCGGCTTGCCGGTGAGTTGCGCGATGGCGTTGGCAAACGCCGGCGCCAGCGGGGGCAGGCCGGGCTCGCCCATGCCAGTGGGCGCATCGGCACTAGGAGCGATGTGGACATCGAAAGCGGGCATGTCGGTGATGCGCGCCACCGTGAAGTCGCTGAAGTTGCTCTGCTCGACGATGCCATCCTTTAGCGTGATGGCCGAGCCTGCCAGGCACATCGACAGGCCCATGACCGCCGCGCCCTGCACCTGGGCTTCCACGGTGCGCGGATTCACTACCAGGTTGCAATGCACGCCCGCGGTGACACGATGCAGCACCGGGCGGCCCTGCTGCACCGAGGCCTCCACCACATAGGCGACAACCGAGTCGAAGGACTCGTGCACCGCGACGCCCCAGGCGCGGCCTGCAGGCAGCTGCTTCTTGCCATAGCGGCTCTTGTCCACCGCCAGTTGCAGCGCGGCGCGGTGGCGAGGGTGCTTGTCGCCGAACAGGCCCATGCGGTAGGCGACCGGGTCCTGCCTGGTGGCGCGCGCGATGTCGTCGAGCAAGGTCTCCATCACGTACGCGGTGTGCGTGGAACCCACGCTGCGCCACCACAATACCGGTACGTTCGGCTTGGGATGGTGAACGGTCAGGCGCATCGGCAGCGGGTAAGGATCACGCATGCCCTCCGTGGCCGTGGCGTCGATGCCGTTCTTCACCTGGAATTCCCCGAACACCGTGCCCGAGGTGATGGATTGGCCGACGATGACGTGGTCCCAGGCCATCACCTTGCCGCGCGCATCGAAGCCGATGCGTGCGCGATGCAGGTGCATGGGGCGGTAGTAGCCGCCCTTGATGTCGTCCTCGCGGCTCCAGAGCGTGCGCACCGGCACGTTCAGGCCGGCGGCGCGAGCGGCCTTGGCAACCTCGCAGGCCTCGACCACGTAGTCGCTCGTGCCCACGAAACGCCGGCCAAAGCCGCCTCCCGCCATTTGCACATGCATCTTCACCTGCCCGGGCTTGAGACCCAGCACGCGCGCGGCCGCGGCACCGTCCAGGCCGGGGCACTGGGTACCGACCCACAGCTCGGCGCGCCCGTCCGATAGTTGGACGGTGCAGTTCAGCGGCTCCATCGGCGCGTGGGCCAGGTAGGGGAACACGAATTCGGCTTCCAGCTGGCGCGGGGCATTGGCCAGCGGTGCCATATCGGCGTCGAACCGGCGCGGGCCAGGGCGGCCGGCCAGCTCGCGGTACTGGGCCAACAACCGTTCGCTGTCCACCTTCTCCACCGAGGCCGTGTCCCACTGCAGCTTTAGCGCGTCGCGCCCCTGCCTGGCCGGCCAGTAGCCGTCTGCCACTACGGCCACCCCTTCGCCGCCGCCGTCCAGCGGCAGGCGCAGCACGGCCTTCACCCCTTTGACGGCGCGCGCGGCGCTGTCGTCCACCGTGGCCAGTCGCGCGCGGAACACGGGCGGATGCGCCACCACGGCGGTGAGCTGACCGGGCAGGTGCGTGTCGATGCCGAAGTCCTGACGCCCGCTGCTCTTGGCACGCGCATCCAGGCGCGTGGTGGGGTAGCCAATGATGCGGAAGTCCTTGGAATTCTTCAGTGTGACTTTCTCGGGCACGGGCAGCGCCATGGCGGCTTCGGCCAGTTCGCCGTAGGTCAGCTTGCGACCACCCGGGCCTAGCACGGTCCCGGCCTGCGTGCGCAGCGTGGCCGCGTCCACGTTCCATTGTGCTGCCGCCGCGGACAACAACATCGCGCGGGCACGCGCACCGAGCTCGCGGTACTGCGTGAAGCTGTTCTTGACCGAATGGGAGCCGCCGGTGAGGTGAATGCCGAAGAGTGGGTCGACGTAGGCAGCGTCGTTCGAGCCGTGCCGGCTGCGCACCAGACGCCAGTCCGCGTCGAGCTCCTCAGCGAGGATCATCGGCAACGCAGTCTGCACGCCTTGGCCGAACTCAAGCCGGTTGACGGTCACCGTGACTTCGCCGCTGGGGGCAATCTGCACGAAGGCCGATGGCTGCTGCGTCGGCTTCAGGGCGCCGGTGGCCTGGCCGCTGCTGGTGGCTTGTCCTATGGCCAGATGGGGGAAAGCACCGAGCGCCAGGCCGACAGAACCGGTCAGCTTCAGGAAGCTACGGCGCGACAGCGTGGAAGCTTCGCCGGCGTGGCCGCGCGCCAGCAGGTGCTGCAGCGCGCGCGGGATTTCGCCGTGGTCGAAATTGGGCAACATGGCGGCTCCTTCAGGCGAGGGCCTTGGCGGCGTCGGCCACCGCGGCGCGGATGCGGGCGTAGGTGCCACAGCGGCAGATGTTGCCTGCCATGGCGGTGTCGATCTCGGCGGCGGTGGGTTGCTTGCCGCGAGGCAGCGATCCGAGGAACGCGGTGGCGCTCATGATCTGACCGCTCTGGCAGTAGCCGCACTGCGCCACGTCGTGCCTGACCCACGCTGCATGCACGGCGGTGCCGACCCGGTCGCTGCCATCGGTGACGGCTTCGATGGTGCCGATCTTCTTGCCCTCGGCGGCGGAAATCGGCGTGATGCACGAGCGGATGGCCTGCCCGTCCAGATGCACGGTGCAGGCACCGCACAACGCGGCACCGCAGCCGAACTTGGTGCCGGTCATGCCGAGCGTGTCGCGCAGGGCCCAGAGGATGGGCGTGCCGGGGTCGGCGTCGACCGTGTGCGCACGGCCGTTGATGTTGAGCGTGCTCATGTTGGGTCAGTTCTTCAAAGGTCGGGTGGTCCGGGGTGCGAGCGGCTCGGCTCGTGATCAGAAGTTGCCGTCGGTCGACTTCGAAAGCGCATCGAAGGCATGCACTGCCTTCAATCGAGCTTCCACGGCGGGGGCAACTACCGCCAACGCGTCGCTGCCGGCCACAAACACGCGCGGTGGGGTCTCCATGCCAGAAAGCGTCACCAGAACCTGACCGAGCTTGTCGGGATCGCCCTGCTGCTTGCCGGCGTATGGAGACCACATCGCCTCGGCGCTGTCCTCGGCCGCAGCGTAATCATCGATGCGCTTGCGCGGCCACTCGGCATTGGCTGCGTCCAGCAAATCCGTGCGGAAAAATCCCGGCTCCACCACCGTGACCTTGATCCCGAACTTTCCGACTTCCTCGGCAACGGCAAGCGACAGGCCCTCCACGGCGAACTTGCTCGCGCTGTAGGCGCCGCAGTGCATCAGGCCGACTGCGCCCGCCACGGAACTGATGTTGATGATGCTCCCGGAGCGCTGCTTGCGCATGACCGGCAGCGCTGCCCGCATCACGTTGTTCACGCCCCAGAAGTTGGTCGCGAACAGGCGCTGCATGTCCGGCGTTTCCAATTCCTCGAAATTGCCCAGCAGGCTGTAGCCGGCACTGTTCACGACCACGTCGATGCGGCCGAACTTTTTCAGCGCTTGGTCGACAACGGCCGTTGCCTGCGCCGCATCGCGGACGTCAAGCTGGAGAACCTCAAGGCTCTCGCCGGCCACGTCGCGCAAGGCATTGCGCACCTTCTCCAGGTTTCTGCCTGTAGCGACGACGCGATCGCCGGCCTTCAACGCGGCCTTGGCCGTGCCGGCGCCGATGCCGCTACCTGCACCTGTGATAAACCAGACCTTGCCCATGCTTGAACTCCCACAGTTCCTTTTCGATGGGCTTCACTGTAGGCTGATGGACTGAGAAGAAAAACACCTAAGTACTGAATACCTTTTGAAGATAATCTTCATAATATGAGACTCAATCAGCTTGATGGGTTGCTCGCGTTCTGGAAGGTCGCAGAGCATCGGGGGTTCTCTGCCGCAGCGGCAGCACTCGAGGTCTCGCCCTCGGCGCTCAGTCAGGCGATCCGCCATCTGGAGGCCCGGCTCGGCGCCAGGCTTCTGAACCGAAGCACCCGCAGCGTCAGCCTGACTGAGGCGGGCGAGGCATACCTGTCCCGGATCGGGCCGGCACTGAGCGACGTGCTGGAAGCCGGGGAACAACTTCATGCGCTTCAGGGCCGGCCATCGGGCGTGCTGCGCATCAACGCCGCGCGAATCTCGATCGCCATGGTCCTCCAGCCGCTGTTGGCCGGGTTCCTGAAGGCCTACCCCGACGTCCAGGTCGAGCTGACGAATGACGAGGGCTACGTGGACATCGTTGAAAGAGGGTTCGACGCAGGCGTTCGCATGGGTGAGAGTGTCCAGAAGGACATGATCGCTTTACCGCTCGGTGGCCCGGTTGCCGTATCCATCGTTGGATCGCCCGACTACTTCAAGCGGCATCCGGTGCCGCGGCACCCCTCCGATCTGATAAACCACAACTGCGTGCGGTTCAGGTTTTCAGGCAGCGGGGCCATTCACAAGTGGGAGCTCGAGGTCGACGGCCGGATCGTCGAGTACGAGATCAGCGGCAATCTCACGATCAGCGATTCATTGTTCTCGGTTGAGGCCGCGCTGGAGGGGATTGCACTGGCGTACACGTTCGAGCAGCTTGCGCTGCCTCACATTCGAGCCATGACGTTGAAGCGCGTCTTGAGCAGCTTCTCGCCGACCTTTCCAGGGTTCTATCTGTACTATCCCAGCAGGCGGCAGCAGCCTGCCAAGCTGAAGGCCCTTGTGAACTACGTGCTGGCGCATTCCAGCCCTTGAGCAGGCTGGAATGCTGGCAAGCGCGCCGGCGACGCCGCGCTCCGACCGACCAAAGCCCGTCTGGAGCGGTCTTTGGCCAGATGTCCGGGTCCGGCCGTTTCTGGCCGGACCGAGGAACCCCTCTTAAGCCTGGCCCCCCTGCGCCAGCTTCTCCTGCGCCCAGTTGACCGCCTCGCGCGCGGGCGCCAGCCCGCTCTTCTCCACGCGCTGGGCCAGCGTGAACACGCGCTCGCGGATCAGCGCCACCTCGGCTTGCACCGCCGCCTCCTCGGCACCGCCCAGGTACTCGCGGGCGCAGCTGATGATGCCGCCCGCGTTGATCAGGAAATCCGGCGCATAGAAGATGCCGCGGCGTTGCAGCGTGTCGCCCTCGTCCAGCGAGGCGAGCTGGTTGTTGGCGCCGCCCGCGACGATCTTGAACTGGCAGCCCTCGGCCACCGCCGGGGTGATCACCGCGCCGAGCGCGCAGGGCGCGAAGACATCCGCGGCGACGCTGGTGATGGCGGTGGTGGAGACCACCTGCGCGCCGAACTGCTCGCGTGCCTGCTCCGCCTTGGCGCCATGGATATCGGCCACGATCAGCCGCGCGCCGGCCGCATGCAGCTGGCGGCACAGGTCCCAGCCCACCGAGCCAAGTCCTTGCACGGCAACGGAGACGCCTTGCAGGCTGTTACGGTCCAGCACGTAGCGCACGGCGGCTTCGATGCCGACGAACACGCCATAGGCGGTCTTGGGTGACGGGTTGCCGCCAAAGGTGCCCTCGCGCGGCATGCCGCTGATGTAGCGGGTCTGCGTGCGGGCGGCGATCATGTCTTCCACCGTGGTGCCGACGTCTTCGGCGGTGATGTAGCGGCCGTCCAGCGATTCGACCATGCGGCCGAAGGCACGGAACAGCTTGGTGCGGTCGGTTTGCGCCGGGGTGCGCAGGATCACGGCCTTGCCGCCGCCGAAGGGCAGGTCGGCCAGCGCATTCTTGTAGGCCATGCCTTGCGACAGGCGCAGGGCGTCGGTCAGGGCATCGCTCTCGGCAGGGTAGGCCCAGTAGCGGCAGCCGCCAAACGCGGGGCCAAGGCTTGTGCTGTAGATGGCGATGATGGCCTGCAGGCCGGACTCGGGATCGGTGGCGAGCGTGACACGCTCGTGGGACGGGCCTTCGCCAGTGCCGAACAGGCGGCCGGCGGCCTCTGCGTTGATGCGTTCAGTCAAAGCGTCTTCTCCAGGAAGATTGGGAATGCAAAGAGGTAGCTTCGCTTTCCGGGTGCACCGCATTGGGTTGCAAAGCGGTGCAGTTGCAACGGCTGCCGGCGGGCGGCTGCCGTCTTGATAAGGCCGGGCTGCCATTGTGTGGCGGCCCGGCCTCGGGTAAACGCTTGGTGCCGCGTCGTGGCGCGGAACCGGTGCTGGATGTTACCGGGAAATCGCGGCTGGATGAAGGGGGCGGCGTGTGTGCGGCACCGGCACACCTATACTTGGAGCGAGGTAATCCTCAACCCGAGCGAAGCGTGCGCAGGAACCTGCGCGGTGGCCTGTGCGCTTCGCGTGCCAGGAGGGCACCATGTTCCAGCATCTGCTGCTGCCCGTAGACGGCTCGCCCCTGTCCGAAGCCGCGTTCCGCAAGGCCCTGGTGTTTGCCCGCGAGATGCGAGCCCGGGTCACGGTGATCCGGGTGATCCCGGATTTCCACGTCTATACGTACCAGGTGGAATTGCTGGCCGACACCCGTACGCGGTTCGTGCAGGAAGCCACCCGCAATACGATGGACTACCTGAAAACCCTGGCTGCCGAAGCCGAGGAGGCGGATGTGCCTTGCCAGACCCTTTCCGCCATCCATGACCATCCCTATGAGGCCATCATCCAGGCTGCCCAGGAAAACGCGTGCGACCTGATCGTGATGGCCTCGCACGGGCGGCGCGGTTTGCAGGGCGTGCTGATTGGCAGCGAGACCAACAAGGTGCTCACGCACAGCAGTATCCCCGTGCTGGTGTATCGCTAACGCCTCACCGCAGCCGCGTTTTGGCAACCTGCGGTGGGACGGCCGCCTACGCAAGGCGTGCAATGCGCTTCTAGCCCGCGGCGACGGCCGCCTTGCCCGGTGCCGTCCAGTCCAGCACCACCTTGCCGCTGTTGCCCGACAGCATGGCAGCAAAGCCGGCCTCGAAGTCGCCCACGCTGAAGCGATGTGTGATCATGGACGTCAGGTCGAGCCCGCTTTGCAGCATTGCGACCATCTTGTACCAGGTCTCGAACATCTCGCGGCCGTAGATGCCCTTGATCTCCAGGCCCTTGAAAATCACCTGGTTCCAGTCGATCGCCATCTTCGACGGCGGAATGCCCAGCATGGCGATCTTGCCGCCGTGGTTCATGTGTTCGAGCATGGTGGCGAAGGCGCTTGGCACCCCGGACATCTCCATGCCAACGTCGAAGCCCTCGGTCATATGCAGCTCGGCGGCCACGTCCTTGAGGTTTTCATGCTGCACGTTGACCGCGCGGGTGGCGCCCATCTTGCGCGCCAGCGCGAGGCGGTAGTCGTTGACGTCGGTGATCACCACATTGCGCGCGCCAACGTGGCGCGCGATGGCGGCGGCCATGATGCCGATGGGGCCGGCGCCGGTGATCAGCACGTCCTCGCCCACCAGGTTGAACGACAGCGCGGTATGCGTGGCGTTGCCGAAGGGGTCGAAGATGGCAGCGATCTCGTCCGGGATGTCGTCGGGAATGCGAAAGGCGTTGAAGGCGGGAATCACCAGGTACTCGGCAAACGCGCCGGCGCGGTTCACGCCCACGCCAACCGAGTTGCGGCACAGGTGGCGGCGCCCGGCGCGGCAGTTGCGGCAGAAGCCGCAGGTGATGTGTCCCTCGCCGGAGACGCGGTCGCCAATGGCCAGCCCGCGCACCTCCTGCCCGATGGCGACGATCTCGCCGACATATTCATGCCCTACCTGCATCGGCACGGGGATGGTGTTCTGCGCCCACTCGTCCCATTTCCAGATATGGATGTCGGTGCCGCAGATGGCCGTCTGCCGGATGCGGATCATCACATCGTTGTGGCCGACTTCGGGCTCGGGGACCTCGGTCAGCGTCAGGCCGGGGGCGCGTTCGAGTTTGGCGAGGGCTTTCATGGGGTGCCTCCTGTCTCCAGGCTTGGTTCAAGCTTAGAGGCCATTTCAAAAAGATTCTGGCGTCGTTGCGCGGCCTTGCCGTACCACTTGTACTGTCTGCGGCCGCGCGCCTAGCCAGAACCGCTTCGCTTCATTTTGAAACAACCTCTTAGGCGATAGCGCCGAACTTCCTGCCCACCTTGGCGAACGCCGCCACCGCCCGCTCTATCTGCTCAGGCGTATGCGCCGCGCTCATCTGCGTGCGGATGCGAGCCCGGCCCTTGGGCACCACGGGGAAGGAAAAACCGACCACGTACACATGCTCGGCCAGCAAGGCATCGGCCATGCCGGAAGCCAGCGCGGCATCGCCCAGCATTACCGGGATGATGGGATGCTGGCCTGGCACCAGCGTAAAGCCAAGCGCCGTCATCTCGCGGCGGAAGTGCTCGCCGTTCTCGCGCACGCGGGCGCGCAACGTGGCGCCTTCGTCGCTGGCCAGCAGGTCCAGCACTTTCAGCGTGGCGGCGCAGATGCTTGGCGCCAGCGAGTTGGAGAAAAGATACGGGCGCGAGCGCTGCCGCAGCAGTTCCACGATTTCCCGGTGCGCCGCCACATAGCCGCCGGAGGCGCCGCCCAGCGCCTTGCCGAACGTGCCGGTAAGGATGTCCACGCGGCCTTCCACGCCGCATAGCTCCGGCGTGCCGCGCCCGTGCTGGCCGACAAAGCCGACCGCGTGCGAGTCGTCCACCATCACCAGCGCGCCATAGCGGTCCGCCAGGTCGCAGATGGACTTGAGATCGGCAATGATGCCGTCCATCGAGAACACGCCATCGGTGGCGATCAGCTTGAAGCGCGCGCCGGCGGCATCGGCCTCGCGCAGCCGCGCCTCCAGGTCGGCCATGTCGTTGTTGCGGTAACGGTAGCGCTTTGCCTTGCACAGGCGCACGCCGTCGATGATGCTGGCATGGTTCAGTTCGTCGCTGATCACGGCGTCCTGGTCATCGAGCAGTGTCTCGAACAGGCCGCCGTTGGCGTCGAAGCAGCTCGAGTAGAGGATGCTGTCTCCGGTGTGCAGGAATTTGGCGAGTACCGCTTCCAGTGTCTTATGAACCGATTGCGTGCCGCAGATAAAGCGCACCGACGCCATGCCGAAACCATCCTGCTCCAGACCGCGCCGGGCCGCCTCGATCAGGCGATGATCGTCGGCCAGGCCCAGGTAATTGTTGGCGCAGAAGTTCAGCACGTGCTCACCGCCCGCGAGCCGGATGTCGGCTGCCTGTGGGCTGGCAATGACGCGCTCGGCTTTGTGAAAGCCGTCGGCACGGATGGTGTCTAGCGTATCGCGGAGGTGGGAGAGATAGCGGTCGCGCATGGAAGGCCCCTGGCTAGGTTGTTGGGCGGCGTGGCTGGCGCCAGCCTCCATGGTATGGCGAAAGCCGGAGGAATACCGGTTTGCGGTGCGCGTGTTTTGTGCTGCGGTGCGCCAAGCGGTGGGCGGCGCCGGCTACCGATGCTGCTATGCGGCAGGGCCCGCAGGTCCCAGGATTGGATCGGAAACCCAATGAAATCAAGCCGTTGTCTCTTTTCCTTAGGGGCGGCAACTCCTATCCTTAAGTGAGCTTAAGTGAGGTTGCGCATGCCACCGCGATTGGCGCGCATGCCAGCTACCGGCTTGCTGGCGGAGGCGGCCATGAACGAAGACGTACGCATTGCACCTATCGAGCGAATCATCTATTCTCGCCGGCACGGATCGACCGGCACCCTTGTTTGCCACAACGCGCGGCGCCGCCGCCTGATCCAGGCCGCCGCGGCGACCGCGCTTGCCGCCGGCCTTGGCCCCTTTGTGCTGCCGTGCCGGGCGCAGGCAGCCAAGCACACCTTGAAGATCCTCCAGTGGAACCACTTCGTGCCGGGCTATGACAAGTGGTTCGACAACACCTATGTGAAGGAATGGGGCCAGCGCAACGATACCGAGGTCATCGTCGATCACGTGGGGATCCCCGCGCTGGCCACGCGGGCCGCCGCCGAGGTATCGGCGCAGAAAGGGCACGACCTGTTCATGTTCCTGTCGCCGGCGCCAGTGTACGAGGAGCAGGTCATCGACCATCGCGAGATCTACGAGGAATGCCAACGCAAGCATGGCAAGCCGGTCGAGCTGGCGATCAAGAGTACGTATAACCCGAAGACGAAGAAGTACTTCGGCTTTTCCGACAGTTTCGTGCCGGACCCGATCAATTTCCGCAAGGACCTGTGGGACGATATCGGCATGGCGCCGCCGGACAGCTGGGACGATGTGTTGAGCGCGGGCCGCAAGATCAAGCAAAAGCACAACGTGCCGGTGGGCATTGGCTTGTCGGCGGAACTCGACACCGCGATGGCGATGCGAACCATCCTCTTCGCATTCGGCGGCTCGATCCAGGATGAGCGTCATACCGTCGTGCTGAATTCGAAGAACACGCTGGAGGCGGTCAAGTTCGTCAAGGCCCTGTACCAGGACACCATGACGCCGGAGGTGCTGGCGTGGGATCCGTCGTCCAACAACCGCGCCATGCTGGCGGGCAAGATCTCGCTTTGCCTGAACGCCATTTCCATCACGCGCGAAGGCGAGAACAAGAGCATCCCGGTCACGCCCGACATCTGGCTGACCCAGGCCCTGCGTGGCCCGGTGCGCCGCATCGGCATGGAGCACGTGATGGACTGCTACGTGATCTGGAAGTTCGCCGAGAACATCGCGGGCGCCAAGAAGTTCCTGGTGGACTATATCGACAATTTCCGCCAGGGCTTCCTCGGCAGCGAGTACTACAACTTCCCCTGCTTCCCGAGCACGGTGCCGGACCTGCAGAAGCTGATCGCCGACGACCCCAAGGCCAAGCCGCGCGACAAGTACAAGGTGCTCGGCACCCTGATGAACCAGGCCACCAATGTCGGCTACCCCGGCTATGCCAATGCGGCCACCGACGAGATCTTCAATACCTGGGTGCTCAACACCATGTTCGCCAAGGCCGCCACCGGCGACGAAACGCCGGAGAATGCCATCCGCGCCGCGGAAGCCACCTGCAGGCGGATCTTCGCCAAGTGGCGGGAGAAAGGGCTGGTATGAGCTGCCCCCGCCGGGCCAGTGGCGTCGGGATGGGCGTGGGCCGATAAGCCATGGCCACGGTGGAGACCCGCTCGCTCACCAAGCGCTTCGACGGCGACAACGCCGTCGACGGCATCAGCCTTGCCGTGCGCGAGGCCGAGTTCCTGGTGCTGCTGGGCCCGTCCGGCTCGGGCAAGACCACTTTGCTGCGCCTGATCGCCGGGCTGGAAGCGCCCACCTCCGGCGACATCCTGGTGGGCGGCCGTGTCGTCACCGGGCTGCCGCCGCGCGCGCACAACATGGCCATGGTGTTCCAGAGCTACGCGCTCTATCCGCACCTGAGCGTGGCGGGCAACATCGCCTTCCCGCTGCAGGCGCAGCGCATGCCGCGCGAGGCGATTGCGCGCAAGGTGGACTGGGCCGCCGCGCTGTTTGGCATCGGCCACCTGCTGGCGCGCAAGCCGCGCCAGCTCTCCGGCGGCGAGCGCCAGCGGGTGGCGCTCGCGCGCGCGGTGGTGCGCGATCCGGTGGCCTTCCTGCTGGACGAGCCGCTCTCCAATCTGGACGCCAAGCTCAGGACTTCCGCGCGCGAGGAATTGCAACAGTTGCAGCGGCGCCTGGCGGCCACCACGATCTACGTGACGCACGACCAGATCGAGGCGCTGGCGCTGGGCGACCGGGTCGCCATCCTCGACCACGGCCGTGTGCACCAGATCGGCACGCCGCAGCAAGTCTACGAGCAGCCGGCCGATACGTTCGTGGCTACCTTCATCGGCTCGCCGCCGATGAACCTGGTCGACACGCAGGCGGTGGTGACGGGCTTCCGGCCGGAGCACTTCCTGCCGCGCGCCGTCTACGGTGACGATGAAACGCTGGAACCCTTCCCGTTCCATGTCACCCGCATCGAGAACCTCGGTTCCGACCGGCTGGTGTACGGCCTGCTGGAGCCACCGCTGCCGCCCGCCAAGGTCATCTCGCGGATTCCCTGCACGGTCACCCTCCCGCTGGAGACCGGCGCGCGCTACCCGTTCGTGGTGCGGCGTGCCGACCTGAGGCGCTTTGATCCGCATTCCGGCGCCAGCGTGGGCGTGGCGCCGTCCCTGGGGCCGGCATGAGCGCCCGGGTTCCCGTCGCGCTTGCGCCGTCACCCGGCACCTGGCGTGCACTGGAGGGCGAGCGCTGGCTCGGCGTCCTGATGCTGGCGCCGGCACTGATCTATATCGCGCTGCTGCTCGGCTTTCCCTTCCTGCTGTCGATCTACTACAGCCTGTCCGACATCACGGTGGGCAGCCGCGCCATGCATTTCGTTGGCCTGGAGAATTTCCGGCGCATCGTGCAGACCCCCACCTTCTGGCGCTCGCTCGCCAATGCGCTGGTGTTCACGCTGGTGTCGCAGGCGCTGGTGGTGATCCTGGCCAAGATCCTGGCGCTGGCACTGCTGCGCGACTTTCGCGGCAAATGGCTGGTGCGGTTGCTGATCCTGCTGCCGTGGGTGGCGCCGATCTCGCTGGGTTCGATCGGCTGGCTGTGGATCTTCGATCCGGTCTACAGCATCATCAACTGGACGCTGCGCGCGCTCGGCCTGCTCGGCCCGAATACCTGGCCGATCTGGCTGGGCCAGCCGGACCTGGCCATGGCGTCGGTGATCCTGGTGGATGTCTGGCGCCTGCTGCCGCTGGCCACGGTCATTATCCTGGCCGGCCTGCACGGCATCCCGCAGGATATCCACGATGCCGCCGCCATGGACGGCGCCGGCTTCTGGCGCCACCTGCTGCGCATCAATATCCCGCTGGTGATGCCGATCATGCTGGTGGCGCTTCTGTTCGGCATCGTGTTTACGCTCACCGACATGATCATCATCTTCGTACTGACACGTGGCGGGCCTTACGACACCACGCAGGTGCTGGCCAGCCTGGCATTTTTCACCGGCATCCAGGGCGGCGACCTGGCCGAGGGCGCGGCGATCTCGCTGTTCCTGTTCCCGCTGCTGGTAGCGGTGGTGGCCCTGCTGCTGACCGTCGCCAACCGCGCGGAGGTAGCCTGAAATGCGTGCCGATGCACGTCGCTGGAAGCACCGTGGCGAGCGTTGGGGCGCGCGCTTCGGCCATGTCGCCATCCTTGCCGTCTTCGCGGGGTTCTGTGCTTTTCCCTTCTACTGGATGCTGATCACCACCTTCAAGGATGTCCACGACCTGATCAACACGGCCAACAACCCCTTCCTGTTCAACCAGCCGCCCACCCTGGACAACCTGCGCGTGCTGTTCCTGGAGACCCAGTACCTGCGCTGGATCGCCAATACGCTGCTGGTGGGGGCGCTGGTGGTGGCCATCACCCTGCTGCTGGCGGTGCCCGCCGGCTACAGCCTGGCCCGGCTGGCAGGCAGCCGCGGGCGGCAGCTGGCGATCGCCATCTTCCTGACCTACCTGATCCCGCCCACCATCCTGTTCATTCCCTTCTCCCGCATCATCGGCGCGCTCGGGCTGCAGGATTCGCTGTGGTCGCTGGTGCTGGTGTACCCGAGTTTCACCGTGCCGTTCTGCACCTGGCTGATGATGGGTTTTTTCAAGGCGGTGCCGCGCGATATCGAAGAAGCGGCGATGATGGACGGGCTGAGCCGCTTCGGCGCCTTCCTGAAGGTGGTGGTGCCGCTGTCGTCGGCCGGCATCCTGACCGTAGTCATATTCACGCTGACGCTGGTGATGCAGGAATTTGTCTATGCCCTCACCTTTATCACCAGTTCGTCGCAGTACACCGTCAGTGTTGGCGTGCCGACCTTCCTGGTGCGCGGGGACGTCTATTTCTGGGGCTCGCTGATGGGCGCCTGCCTGGTCGTCAGCGTGCCGGTAGCGGTGCTCTACAACCTGTTCGTCGACCGCTTTGTCGCGGGTTTCACCGTGGGGGCGGTGAAGTGAGCGGGTTTGGCGGTGGCCGGCGAAGGAGGCGCTGAGGAGGCGGGCGGGCTGTGCGGACGGCCAATCCACAAGCTGCGCCGCAACCCCATTCTCGGCTACAATCGCGCCATGTTTCGCGCAGACCGCCCCTCCTTCTGGCGGGGAGCCCTGCTGCTGTTGCTGTTTGCAATGCAGCTCCTCACCCCGCTTCTGCACGGCCATCTCGGAACCCCGAAACTCCATGGCCTGCACGTGCACACGGCGCTGCAAGGTGCGGTTAATTCCTATTCTCCTTCCGCTGCCCTGTCTGCCGGCCACGCCGGTAGTGCGCTGATCGCGGTGGAGCCGCTCGAGGTCGATGTGCAGACCGCCATCGGCCCCATTGCCTTTTCCCTCCACGTGCAGGCTGCCGATGTGCTCATCGGCCTGGTCTTCGCGTTCCTGCTGTTTGCCGCGCGTCCACTGCCGGTGTTCCGGCGCCTGCCGTGGCGCGAGCGCACGCCGCCCCGCTGGCGTGGCAGCGACAGCAGGCCACCCCCGGCGCACGCCCCTCCCTTCGCATCCTGATTCCCCTGCCGGCCATGCCGGCGGTGCACGCTCGCGCGCCTGATCGAGGCTGATCACGGCAAGCCGGGCGCTTCCATCCTGCTTTGGAGTCAGGCATGTTTTCCCGTTGCATTCTTTTCGTTGGCGCGCTGGTCGCGTCGACGCTGTTTCCCTTTGGCATGGCGAGCGCTCAGGCGCTGGCGCTGTCCGATGCCCAGGCCCGCGCGCTCGGCGTGCGGTTCGATCCGGTCGCCGGCGCGGCGCAGCTCGAGACCGGCGCCAGCGCTCGCGTGGTGCTCAAGCCCGATGCGCAGTACGTGGTAGCCGCGCCCTATGCCGGCATGGTTTCGCGCGTGCTGGTTGCCATTGGCCAGGCGGTGCGCGCCGGCCAGCCGCTGGCCACCTTTGCCAGCCCGCCGTTGTTCGAGGCCGGGCGCGCGCTGGCGGAAGCGCGCTCGCAGGCCAACCTGGCGCGGCTGGCGCTGGCGCGGGACCGCGGCTTGCATGAAGACGGCATCATCCCCGGCAGCCGCTGGCAAGCCACGCAGGCGCGCGCCGCCGAGGCAGCGGGCATGGTGCGCGCTCGCGAGGCGGAGATGGCCGCCGCGGGCATCGTGTTCGCCGGGGGCTCGGGCGAGCCCCAACTGATGGCCGGCCGCGCCGGGCTGATCGCCGAGGTGAACGCGGTGCCCGGCACGCGCGTGGACGGGGCGGCGCCTTTGTTCCGCATCGTCGATCCCACCGCGCTGGAGCTTGAGCTGCTGGTCGGCCGCGACATGCCGGCCCCCACCGGCGGCGAGCGCGTGGAAGTGCGCCAGCGCGGCGCCACCGGCCAGGTGGCCGGCGTGGTACCCGCGAGCGACGGCACCGCCGCCGTGCGCGTGCGCGCGGTGCTGGACAAACGCGGCAGCCTGCAGGCCGGCGAAAGCGTGAATGTGATCGTGCACTTGCGCAGTGGGCCCGACGCCACCGGCGCGGGCCGCGCGCGGGTGCCGGCCACGGCGCTGACGTACTGGCGCGGCACGCCTGGCGTGTTCGTGGCAACCAAAACTGGCGTGCGCTACCAGACCGTGGTGGTGGAAGCCGTGGACGATGCCGCGGCGACCGTGCGTGGCGCACTGCCGGCCGGCACGCGGGTGGCGGTGGCCGGCGTGGGGGCGCTCAAGGGCATGCTGGCGGGAGGTCAGTGATGCTCGCCGGCCTGATTGAATTCTCCCTGCGCCAGCGGGCGCTGGTGCTGATTGCCGCTTGCGTGCTGGCTGTGGCCGGAGCGTGGGCTTACTTGAAGTTGCCCATCGATGCCTTCCCGGACATCTCGCCCACCCAGGTCAAGGTCATCCTGAAGATTCCCGGCATGACGCCGGAGGAAGTCGAGCAGCGCGTGTCCACGCCAATCGAGCAGGAGCTGCTGGGCATTCCGCACAAGACCATCGTCCGCTCGGTGTCCAAATACGGCATCAGCGACGTGACGGTCGATTTCGAGGAAGGCGTGGACAGCTACTGGGCCCGCCAGCAGGTGTCCGAGCGGCTCGCCGGCCTGCTGCGCGACCTGCCGCCCAACGCCATCGGCGGGCTGGCGCCGATCACCACGCCGCTGGGCGAGATGTTCATGTTCACGGTGGAGGGCGACGCCTTCTCGCTGGCCGAACGCCGCTGCGTGCTGGACTGGGTGCTGCGCCCGGCCCTGCGCACGGTGCCCGGCGTGGCGGATGTCAACGCGCTCGGCGGCGAGGTGCGCAGCTACGAGGTCATCCCCGACCCGGCGCGGCTGCGCGCCCGCGCCGTCACGCTGGAGCAACTGCGCCAGGCGCTCGACGCCAACAACCGCAACGATGGCGCGGGCCGGGTGGAGCAGGGCGACGAAAACTGGGTGGTGCGCGTGGAAGGCGGCGTGCGCGGCGTGGAAGACTTGCGCCAGGTTGTCGTTGCCGCGCCGGGCGGGCGCAATGGCATGCCGCTGGTGACGGTGGGCGACGTGGCCACCGTCAGGCTCGGCGTGGCCACGCGCAACGGCGCGGTCAGCAAGGACGGGCGCGGTGAAGCGGTGCAGGGGCTGGTGCTGGCGCTGCGTGGCGCCGATGCCCGCCAGTTGGTCGCCGATGTGCAGGCCAGGCTGGATGAACTCGCACCGCAGTTGCCCAAGGGGATGTCCACCCATGTGTTCTACAACCGCGGCGAGCTGGTCACGCGTGCCGCCAACACCGTCGTACGGGCCTTGATCGAGGCCAGCCTGCTGGTGGTGGTAACGCTGTACCTGTTTCTCGGCGGCCTGCGCGCGGCGCTGGTGGTGGCGGCAACCCTGCCGCTTTCGATGCTGGCGACCTTCCTGCTGATGCGCTACGTGGGGCTGACCGCCAACCTGATGAGCCTGGGCGGCCTGGCGATTGCGCTGGGCATGCTGGTGGACGCGGCGGTGGTGGTGGTGGAGAACATCGAATCCGCTCTGGCGAAGGCGCACGAACGCAAGTCCGATCCGTCGCTGCGCGGCGCGGTGATCCGCCATGCCGTGGCCAGCGTGGCGGTGCCGATGCTGGCCGGAGTGTCGATCATCGCGATCGTGTTCCTGCCGCTGTTGTCGCTGCAGGGCCTGGAGGGCAAGCTGTTTGGCCCGGTGGCGCTGACCATCGTGCTGGCACTGGTGTCGTCGGTGGTGATCGCATTCACCGTGGTGCCGGCACTGGCGTCGCTGCTGCTGCGCGCGCATGAGGATGGGACGGCGTACCTGATGCGCAAGGTGGCAAGCGGCTTTGCCCGGCTGCAGGACTGGAGCGCGCAGCATCGCCGCACGGTCTTCGCCTTGGCGGGCGTGGCGCTGGCCGTGGCGGTGTCGCTCTACCTGTCGGTGGGCAAGACCTTCATGCCCACCATGGACGAAGGCGACATGATCGTGCAGTTGCAGAAGGCGCCGTCGGTCTCGCTGGCCACCTCGGTGGACCTGGACCTGCGGGTGCAACAGGCGCTGCTGGCCAAGGTGCCGGAGATCCGCTCGATCGTGGCGCGCTCCGGCTCGGACGATCTAGGCCTGGACCCGATGGGGCTCAACGAGACCGACACCTTCCTCGTGCTGCAGCCAAAGGACCAGTGGCGCGGCAGCAAGGAAGACATCGCCACTGCCATCCGCCGCGTCATGGAGCGCTTCCCGGGCGTGGTGTATGGCTTCACCCAGCCCATCGAGATGCGCGTCTCGGAGATGCTGACCGGCACGCGCGGCGACGTGGCGATCAAGGTGTTCGGCTTTGATCTCGGCGCCATCGACACCGCGGCGCAGGCCATTGCCGCGCGCGTGCGCAAGATCCCCGGCGCGGCCGAAGTCATCGCGCCCAGCAACGAGGGCGTGCAGTACCTCACGCTCGCGCTGGACCGCGCCGCCGTCGGCCGCGCGGGGCTCTCCGGCGATGCGCTGCAAGCGTTGCTGCGCGCACAGGTGGAAGGCGAGCGCATTGGCATCGTGCCGGAGGGCACCGTGCGCACGCCGCTGATCCTGCGTGGCGCCGATAGCCTGCGGCAGACGCCGGAGACCTTCACCAGCTTGCAGGTGACGGCGCCGGACGGCACGCCCTGGCCACTCACCTCACTGGCGCAGGTGCGGCGGGTGGAAGGGCCTGTGCGTATCAACCATGAAGACGGCGGGCGCTTTGCGGTGATCCAGGTCAGCGTGGAAGGCCGCGACCTGACCGGCTTCGTGCAGGAGGCGCAAACGGCCGTGGCGGGCCTGTCCGGACTGCCCAAGGGACTGCGCGTGGTCTGGGGCGGGCAGTTCGAGAACCAGCAGCGCGCCGCCGCGCGCCTTGCGCTGGTGGTGCCGCTGGCGCTGGGCGCGATCTTCCTGCTGCTGATGCTGACCTTCCGCTCGATCCGCCAGGCGGCGCTCGTCATCGCCAATATTCCGTTCGCGCTGGTGGGCGGCATCGCCGCGCTGCGGGTGGCGGGCGAATACCTGTCGGTGCCGGCCTCGGTCGGCTTTATCGCGCTCCTGGGCATTGCCGTGCTCAACGGCGTGGTGCTGGTCTCGCATTTCAATACCTTGCTGGAGGAAGGGCGGCCAATGGCCGAGGCGGTGCGAATCGGCGTGCGCGACCGCTTGCGTCCGGTCCTCATGACCGCCTGCATCACGGCGCTGGGGATGATTCCGCTGCTGCTGGCGACCGGGCCGGGCTCGGAGATCCAGCGTCCGCTGGCCATCGTCGTCTCGGGCGGGCTGGTCAGCTCCACGGCGCTGACCTTGCTGCTGTTGCCGCTGTTGTTCGAGCGCTTCGGCGTGGCGCGGTCGCGCGAGGATAGGCAAGGCCGCATGGCACTAGGAGAGGCGCAATGAGGATCGTATCGAGCAAGATGGCGGTGGCTGCCGTCCTGTCGGTCGCCGCCGGCATGTCGGGCACCGCCTGGGCGCAAGCTGACATGTCCGCCGAAGCCGGCGTCCTGCCTCTTGAGTCCGCCGTGCGCGACGCCGTCGGCCAGTCGCCGGACGTGCAGATGGCCGAGGCCCGCCGCGATGCGGTGCTGGCCCGCGCGGACGGCATCCGTGCCGGCACCGCCGAGGCCGTGGTGCGCGCCATCGGGCAGCGGCGCCAGGTGCGCGAGCCGTCCGACCGGTTTGCCGAAGGACAACTGGCGCTGGAGCGCCCGCTGCGGCTATGGGGCAAGGCCGACGCCGATGGCGCGCTGGCCGATGCCACGGTGCAGTCCGGGCAGCTCGCCGTGATGGATGCGCGCCATGAAGTCTCGCGGCAGATCCTGTCGCTGTGGTTCGGGGCGCTGCGCGCGCAACAGGCGCGGCTGGCGGCGCAGGGCAACGACAGCCTGGCCGGCGAGCTGGCGGCCGTGACCGCGCGCCGGGTGCAGGCCGGCGATGCGGCGCCCATGGACCATGAGCTCTTGCTGGCCGAGCGTGCCCGCACCGCTGCCGCGCTGGCCAGCGCGCGCGCCGCGGAAGCGGCGGCGCAAGCCGAGCTGCGGGCGCGCTTCCCAGGCCTGGGCGTGCCCGGCGGCCTGCCGGCGGATGTGCGCCTGCAGGCGTTGCCGGACGACCCCGCCGATGCGCTGCGCAGCCGCTATGTGGAGGACAGCCATGAGTTTCGCCTCGCCCAGTCGCAGGAGACGCAAGCCCAGCGGCAGGCACGGCGCACCGACCTGGAGCGCAAGCCGGACCCCACCGTGGGCGTGTTCTTCACGGTGGAGCGCGGCGGCGCGGAGCGGATTGCCGGCGTGAGCATCAGCATGCCGCTTGGCTCCGCGCACCGGCGTTCGGCGGCGGTGGCGGCCGCGGCCGACGCGCAGGCTGCCGCCCGCAGCCGGGTGGCGGTGGAGCGCAGGATCGGCGCCGAGTTCGAGGTGCTGTACCGCGGCCTGGAAGGCAAGCGCGCCGCTGCCGTGGCGCAGGCCGAAGCGCTCGCGATGCAGCGCAGCGCCGCGGCACGCACCGGCCGGGCCTACAAGGCGGGAGAAACCGGCCTGAGCGAACTGCTGATGGTCCGGCGTGCCTTGGCCGATACCACGCTGGCCGAACGCGTGGCCCTGGTCGACGCGCTGGAGGCCGACAGCCGGTTGCGGCTGGACCTGCACCGGATGTGGGACTTCGACGATTGAGCGGGCAACTGCCCGGGCGCGCTGCGCCCGGGCAGCCGGCGTCCGGCTAGCGGCTTGCGCGGCCGCGCGGCTTTGCCGCATGACCGGCATCGGCCGCTTCGCCAGCGGTCTGCGCGCTTGCCAGCAGGCCGCGCAGGAATAGCATCAGCATCCGGCCGGTCGGGTCGGCGATGGTCGTGCCCCGCTGCAGCGCGAGGCCATGGGCGAGCGCCATGAAACCCGCGGCCAGCTCTTCCGGCTGGGCCGGCGGCACGCGGCCCAGATGGCGGAACAGGCGTTCGATCAGGCGGCCGAGCTCGCCGCGGTGCGTCTCCCAGACCGTGCGGTAAGCGCCGGCAAACGACGGGCTGCGATTGGCGTGCATCTGCAACTCGATCGAGAGCATGGCCCAGTCGGCATCCGCATTGAGCGCCGCCGCCCAGGCATCCAGGCCCGCGAGCACCGCTGCGCCGGCGTGCTCCGCCGTGTCGAACACCGCCGCGAGCTGCTTCGCCTCGGCCTCCATATGGCCGCGCAGCAGATCCAGCAGCAGCGCCTCCTTGTCCGGGAAGTTCGAATAGAACGCCCCCTGCGAATAGCCCGCTTCCTCCGCGATATCCCGGATCGACGTGCCGCCGAAGCCACGCTGCACGAACAGGCCGCGCGCAGCCTCAAGCAGGCGCTCGCGGGTTTGCGCCTGGCTTTGCTCGCGGCTCAGGCGCTTGCGCGGGGTGGGTTGCTTCATGGGCGTGGCGTCGGGCGAGGCGTTGGGCATGGTGAGAGAGCTTGCCGTATCGATTGCATTTGGGATTTCAACTGCTATCATAACGGATATCAATTGATATCTGGATTTCTTATGAACTTCAAGGTGAGGGCCCAGCCATGAACTTGCAAACCGCTTTCGTGACCGGCGCTACCGGCCTGCTCGGCAACAATCTTGTGCGCGAACTGCTGGGCCGCGGCGTCGCGGTCAAGGCGCTGGTGCGTTCGGCGGAAAAAGCCAGGCAGCAATTCGGCGACCTCACGGGCGTCGAATTCGTGATTGGCGACATGGCCGATGTCCAGGCGTTTGCCCCGTCCTTGGATGGCTGCGATGTGGTGTTCCATACCGCGGCGTTCTTTCGCGACAACTACAAGGGGGGCAGCCATTGGGACATGCTCAAGCGCATCAATGTTGACGGCACGGCTGCCCTGATCGGGCAAGCCCATGCGGCGGGCGTGCGCCGCTTCGTGCAGACCTCGTCCATCGCCGTGCTCAACGGTGCGCCGGGTTCGGTGATCGATGAAACACACGTGCGCGATCCCGCCGACGCCGATGACTACTATCGCAGCAAGATCCTGGGCGACCGCGCCGTCCTGGCTTTCCTCGCGAATGCCCCCGAGATGCATGCCACGTTCGTGCTGCCCGGCTGGATGTGGGGGCCGGGCGACATCGGGCCGACGTCAGCCGGGCAAGTCGCGCTCGACACGGCGCTGTCCCGATTGCCGGGCCTGGTTCCCGGGAGCTTTTCCGTGGTCGACGCCCGCGATGTGGCGCAGGCCCATATCGCCGCGGCGCTGCGCGGGCGGCGTGGCGAGCGCTATCTCGCGGCGGGCCGGCATATGACCATGCGCGAGCTGATCCCGCTGATCGGACACACCGCCGGGGTGGCAACCCCCAAGCGCGCGCTGCCCGTGCCGTTGTTGTTTGCGCTGGCCTGCGTGCAGGAGCTCTACGCCCGGGTCAGCGGCAAGCCCATCCTGCTTAGCCTTGCCACCGTGCGCCTGATGGTGAAGGAAGCGGACCGGACCCGCTTTTGCCATGCCAAAAGCGAGGGAGAGCTGGGCCTGCGCTTCAGGCCAGTGGATCACACGGTGCGCGATGTCATTGCCTGGTATCGGGCGCATGGGTGGTTGCCGGGCTCGGCGTGAGCGCTGGGGGCGCGAGCTGGATGTTATTGCGGCGCCGCCGGGCGCAGCAACATGCCGGGGTCATGCCGATTTTGCATAAGCTCCCGCCGTGCCTTGTGGAAGAATGGACGCATTCCTTCCGCGCGTACCCCTACTGCAACCCAGGCCCCGGCGCCCGCCAGCCTTACCCTACCCACCATGAACGACGAAATCGTCTACCTCAACGGCGAGCTCACGCCTTTGTCAGAAGCCCGCGTCCCTGTACTGGATCGCGGCTTTATCTTTGGCGATGGCGTGTACGAAGTCGTTCCCATCTATGCCGGCAAGCCGTTTCGCCTGCAGCAGCACCTGGCGCGCCTGGCGCGCAGCCAGGACACCATCGGCATCCCCAACCCGCACACCGACGCGCAGTGGACGGCGCTGATCGACCGCGTGGTGCAGGCCAACGGCCTCGCCGACCAGATGGTGTACATCCAGGTCACGCGCGGCGTGGCCCGGCGCACGCATGCCTTCCCGAAGACGGTGACGCCGACCGTGCTCATCATGACCAACCCGATGTCGCTGCCCTCCGCGGCCATGCGCGAGAAGGGCGTGGCCTGCGTGACGGCCGAGGACAAGCGCTGGCTGCACTGCCAGGTGAAATCCACCTCGCTGCTGGGCAATGTGCTGGCGGCGCAGAACGCGGTGGAGAACGACGCCACCGAGACCATCCAGTTCCGCGATGGCATGTTGACCGAGGCTTCCGCGTCCAATGTGTGGGTGGTCAGCAAGGGCCGGGTTTCGGCGCCGCCGAAGGACAACCTGATCCTGGAAGGGATCCGCTACGGCTGGATGGAGGAGCTGTGCGCGGCGCTGGATATCTCGCTGGAAGCGCGCCGCATTTCGCAGGACGAGGTGATGGGCGCGGATGAGGTGTTGCTGACCTCGGCCAGCAAGGAGATCCTGCCGGTGGTCACCATCGACGGCAAGACCATCGGCGATGGCGCACCCGGTCCCGTGTTCAAGAAGTTGTACGCGGCCTATCAGGCTGCCAAGGCGGCGGCGTGATCAACGCCTAAGCGCTTGGCGCTGCGCCGAGCGTGCGCAGGTAGGCCCACGGGTAGATCCCGCGCTCGTGCGCGTCGCTGAACACGATCTGCACGCCGTAGCCCATCGGGTGCAGGGCGACGCGGTAGCCGAGCTTGCCAAGCACCCGCGCGGCTTGCAGGCGTACCTGCCAGTAGGCGTCTTCCAGCGCGGCCGTCAATGCCGGTCCCGCACCTTCCTGTTTCAACTTCCCCAGCGTCGAGGCGGCTTCTTCCCTGACTTGCCACTCGGCATCGCGCAGGGCGCTGAGCAGCGCGTCACGCACGGCCGGATCGGCCGCGAGGCCGAGCGCGCCGGTGGCGGCACGCCTGGCTTCGGTGTGGGGGTCGTTCGCGGCGACCCGCGCCAGCGCGGGCAGGGTCAACGGCTTAACGTCAAAGTCAGAGGCAGTTTCACCTCCCCTGCGGGGAGGCGACGTACTTTCTTGTCTCGCCAAGAACGTAGGCAAAGAAGGCGACCCGGGCGGAAATCACGGCTACCACAATTGGTTGATCTTGCCGCCGGTTTGCTCCCCTCTCCCATTTCATGGGAGAGGGGAGCAAA
>NZ_BAAILO010000065.1:23806-29522 GCF_054589115.1 Cupriavidus sp. 8B
GATCGACACCCAGGAGGTCAACGAACCAAAAGCGCTCGCGCAGCAGGTAAGGAATCTCCACCCTGACTGCCCCCGTCGGACAATCCTTCTCGCAAGGCATGCAGTACCAGCATTCATCGAACCGCATATAGGCCTTGCCCTTGGTCAGGTCGATGGCCAGCAGGTCCATCGGGCAGACGTCCGTGCCGCAGGGCACGAATGATTCCGTCTATGCAACTGAGGATTTCGCCACGCGCGCCATGGCGGCCACGCGTTTATACATAGTTGAAATTCGTCGTTCGGCGGACCGTGCGGCTGCGTTATGGTGAGGAACTTGCAAGCGGCCGCCGTGAACAATGGCGAGGGCGGCCTTCAATCCAAAGGAGGTTTCCCCCATGGCTACACCGCTGAACGTGGTTGCCGTCAACGGCAGCGCACAGCAGCCTTCGCGCACGCTGGCGCTGGTGCAGGCGTTGCTTGACGAACTGGCGGGCAGGTTGCTGTTGCAGACCCGGATCGTCAACCTCGGCGATATCGCCCGCCCGCTAGGCGCGGCGCTGTCGCGCGCCGAACTGCCCGCGGAGATTGAAGGCGAGATCGCCGCGATCGAGTCCGCCGATCTGCTGGTGGTGGCGGCGCCGGTCTACCGCGGGTCCTATCCCGGCCATTTCAAGCATCTCTTCGACCTGGTCGGGCAGGACGCGCTGATCGACAAGCCGGTGCTGCTGGCGGCAACCGGCGGCAGCGACCGGCACGCGCTGGTGCTGGAGCATCAGCTGCGGCCCCTGTTCGGCTTCCTGCAGGCGCTGACGCTGCCGATCGGCGTGTATGGCAGCCCGGGAGACTTCCAGAACTACCAGGTCAGCAGCGCGGCGCTGGCCGAGCGCATCCGGCTGGCAGCGGACCGCGCGGCGCCGTTGTTCGGCGCGAGCCGGTTGCCGCTGCAGCGCGCTGCCTGACGACAGGCGGCATAGGCTATAGCTCGTTTCCACAAGATTCCCTTCCGGCCCTGCGGTCCTGCTGGGCTGGCATGATCCGCGCTAGACAGAAATGCGCCCGCGTTGCATGCTCTGCGAACGCGGACATTCAACCTGTCGAGAGGAATCGCATATGGAACAACGAGCACCCAATCAGATCCCCGCCACCCTGATCCCCGGCGACGGCATCGGCCCGGAAGTGGTGCAAGCCACCGTCAAGGTGCTGGACGCGCTGGGCGCGCCGTTTTCCTGGGACGTACAGCAGGCTGGCATGGCGGGCATCGACCAGGGCGGCGATCCGCTGCCGGAGGCCACCCTCGAGAGCATCCGCCGCACCGGCCTGGCGCTCAAGGGCCCGCTGACCACGCCGGTGGGCGGCGGCTTCCGCTCGGTCAACGTGCGGCTGCGCGAAGCCTTCAACCTCTTCGCCAACGTACGGCCCGCGCGCACGCTGGTGCCGGGCCGCTTCGAGGATATCGACCTGGTGCTGGTGCGCGAGAACGTGGGCGGCTTCTACGTGGCGCACGACTACTACATCGCTGTGGGCGATGACCCGCACGCGGTGGCCGTGTCCACCGGCACCAATACGCGCGACGCCTGCCGGCGCATTGCCCGCTTTGCGTTTGAGTACGCGGTCAAGAACCAGCGCAAGAAGATCACCGTGGTGCACAAGGCCAATATCCTGAAGGCGCTGACCGGCATCTTCCTGGAAGCGGCGCGCGAGGTGGCGCAGGACTATGCGGGCCGCGTGGAGATGGACGATCGCATCGTCGATGCCTGCGCCATGCAGCTCGTGCTCAATCCCTGGCAGTTCGACATGCTGCTTTGTACTAACCTGTTCGGCGACATCCTGTCCGACCAGATCGCCGGCCTGGTAGGCGGGCTGGGCATGGCGCCGGGCGCCAATATCGGCGAGACCGCCGCCATCTTCGAGGCGGTGCACGGCTCGGCGCCGGATATCGCCGGCAAGGGCATCGCCAACCCGATCTCGCTGATGCTGGCGGCCGGCCTGATGCTCGAGCATGTGGGCCGCCAGGACCTGGCGGTGCGGCTGCGCCAGGCGATCGACCTGGCGCTCAACCAGGACCACGTGAAGACCGGCGACCTCAAAGGCTCGGCTTCGACCCTGCAGTTTGCCGAGGCGGTGATCAAGCGGCTGGGGTAACCGCGCGGCGAGCGTCCCGGCCACGCGCCGGGCAGCGTACTGCTACCCCTGCCATCCCTGCCATCCCCCGCAGCGGCAGGGCAGGCCGATGTGTCGTCCCACGTGTTCGGCGGGGCGCGCCATGAGACGTTGAACGAGACCAACCGCGAGGAAGTGGTCGCGGTGTTCATCGCGTGGATCGAGCGGGTGGTGTCCAGTCAGCTGATCCGCTGATCCGCTGATCCGCTGATGGCGCTAGGCTAGCAGCCGCGCCTCGGTCAGCGCCTGCAACTCGCCAAGGGTGATGCCCTCGGCCATGGCCTCCACCAGCAAGCCGTCGGGCGTGACGCGCATCACCGCCAGGTCGGTATAGATGCGGCTGACCACGCCGCGCGCCGTCAAAGGCAGCGTGCAGCGGTGCAACAGGCGCGGGCGAGCGTCGCGCGTGGTGTGTTCCATCAGCACCCAGACCTCGCGCGCGCCGAAGGCCAGCTCCATGGCGCCGCCCACCGCGGGCGGCGTGTTCGGGTCGCCGCGGCTCCAGTTGGCCAGGTCGCCGTTCTCCGCCACTTCGTAGGCGCCAAGGATGGCGAGGTCCAGGTGGCCGCCGCGCATCATCGCGAAGCTCAGCGCGGAATCGAAGATGGCCGCGCCGGGCTGCAGCGTCACCGGCTGCTTGCTGGCATTGATCAAGTCCGGGTTCTCCTGTCCCAGTGGCGGGCGTGGCCCGAGATGCAGGATGCCGTTTTCGCTATGCAGGAAGACCTCGCGCTCCCGCGGGATCATGTCGCCGACCAGCGTCGGCAGGCCGATGCCCAGGTTGACGTAGGCGCCTGGCCGGATGTCCTGCGCCGCGCGCCGGGCAATCTGCTCCCTGTCCCATCGCTTCATGACTGGCTCCCGGCTTGCTGGCTGTTGGCTTTGGCGGTGACGACGCGGTGGACAAAGATGCCGGGCGTCACGATATGTTCGGGGTTCATCGCGCCGGCCTCGACCATGGCATCCACCTCGGCCACCACCACGCTCGCCGCCGTGGCCATGATGGGGTTGAAGTTGCGGCCTGCCAGGTGATAGTCCAGGTTGCCCAGGCGGTCCGCGTGACGTCCGCGAATCAGCGCAAAATCCGCATGCAGCGGCAGCTCCAGCACGTGCAGTACGCCGTTGATCTCGCGCGTGTCCTTGCCTTCGGCAAGGATCGTCCCGGCCGTGATGGGGCAGTAGAACCCGCCCAGCCCGGCCCCGGCGCAGCGGATGCGTTCCACCAGCGTGCCTTGCGCCACCAGTTCCAGCTCGACCTCGCCGCGCCGGTAGGCGTCGCGGAACACCGTGGCGCCCGCCGTCAGCGGATAGGAGCACACCAGCTTGCGCATGCGCCCGGCTTCGATCAGGCTCGCCACGCCTTCGCCGTCGTAGCCAGCGTTGTTGGAGATCACGGTGAGATCCCGCGCGCCATGCGCCAGCACCGCGGCGATCAGGCCGTCGGGCAGGCCTGCGCTGCCGAAGCCGCCCACCATCACGGTGGCCCCGTCGCACAGGTCGGCGATGGCCTCGCCGCAGCTTGCTATCCGTTTGTTGACCAATCCCATGCCCGACTAGCTCCCGATGCGTGCCGCGGCGTCGCCGCTAGGCCATGCATCATGCGGCGTAGGGTTCGATAGGTTCAAGTGCGAAAAGCTTAATTTTTGATAAGCTGTGCTTATATTGAACGCCGAGCATCCCGATGAACCTCGAACTCCGACACTACCGATACTTCACAGCGCTGGCCGAGGAGCTGCACTTTGGCCGCGCGGCGGAGCGCCTGGGCATTTCGCAGCCGGCGCTGAGCCAGCAGTTCCGGTGGATCGAGCAGGAGGCGGGCGCGCCGCTGCTCTCGCGCAGCAAGCGCCGGATTGCGCTGACGGAGGTCGGCGCTGTCTTCTACGAGGAGGCGATGAGCGTGCTGCGCCAAGTGCAGCACGCGGGGCTGGTCACAGCAAGCGCCAGCCGTGGTGATCTCGGCAGCGCTGCCATCGGGTATGTGGCGTCGGCCGCGCTGTCGGGCTTGCTGCCAAGGCTCATCTATGGTTTTCGCCAGGATCATCCGGCCGTGCGGCTCGCCATGCGCGAGATGGACATGCCGGCCCAGCTCGATGCGGTGGCACGCGGCGAACTCGATATCGGCTTTCTCCGGCCACCGCTGCGGTCCTTGCCTGAAGGGCTGGCCTTGTTCGACATCGCGTCCGAAGCCGTCGTGGTGGCCTTGCACGCCACCCATGCGCTGGCTGGCCGCGCACGCGTCGACGTGGCCATGCTGCGCGACGAGACCTTTATCTGCACGCATACCGAGCACGGTACCGGCTTCTACGCCATCACGCTCGCCATTTGCGGCAATGCCGGCTTCCAGCCGCGCGTGGAGGCCTTGTCGACCCAGATGGCCACCATCATCAGCATGGTGGCGGCCGGGTTTGGCGTGGCGCTGATCCCTGCCTCGATGCGCGCGTTCGCGCCGCCCGACGTAGTATTCAAGCCGCTGGCCCGCAACGACGTGGCGTCGCAACTGGCCGTGGTCCATCGCAAGAACGAGCGCTCGCCCACGGTGCTGCGGCTGATCGAGCGTTGCCGCGAGGGAAAGGGGAAAGAGCGGCAGCCAAAGTGAATCGTGCGGTAAGCCTTATGCCTGTCCGTATCTGCCGCGCCACCGCCACCGCTTACTTCTTGAAGCGAGTCGCTTCCGCTTGTGTGACAGAGCCCGCTTCGGCTCCGTTGAGATCTACCCGCGCGGCCCCTTCGGTGAGACATGCCTTGTAGCGGGTGCCGCGGCACCAGGTCTTGATGGCTTCGCGCAACTCCGCCTCTTGCAAGCCCAGCTCGCTAGCGTAGCCAAGCAGGTCGTCAAAGATGCCGACTTTCAACGCTCTCTTCGGCGCAGGGTTCTTGGGGAAGGCGAGGGGGAAGCGCTTCTGAAGCCGCCCGATGTTCCGTACAACAGGATCCACCGGTTTCGACTGGGCCGCCTGCGCGGATGGGCGGGGGCGTGAAGGCTTGACCGCCGGCTTAGGTTTGGCCTGTTGCGCCAACTGCGCTTTCAGGGCAGCAAGTTGTTCGAATCCCATAGTGTTCTGTTGTGAAGAGGTGAGGAGTAAACGCGAATTTTAGCGGAAGCTGGTCAGCCCCGAGGTTTGATGCTCGATTGTGCGTCGAGAGGCGCTTTCGCCGTGCCGTCGAAATTTTCCAGAAAAGACTTGCCAGCGCCGTGCCGACAGCATAGTATTCGCCCCCTTCCGCAGTACAACGCTTAACTGCAAGGCAGATTGGCGAAGGTTGCGGGGGGTTAGCTGGAAAGGTGAGAAAAGCACATAGCGAATCTGGCCTGAGCAAGAAAAGATTAAAAAAGTATTGATGAAACGCAGATAATTCTTTATAGTCTCGTTTCTCTGCTGCAGCAAACGCGGCGACGCGGCAAGCAAAGCGAATCGCGGAAAGTTCTTTAACAAACAAACAACCGATAAGTGTGGGCGCTTGATAGCGGATGCGAAAGACCTCGGTCTTTTAGCTTACAAGTTATAAAGTGCTCGCACAGTAAAACATGTTGGTTATGTCTTCGGACATAGCCAGTCAGTTTTCTGAGAGTGAGCGA
>NZ_BAAILO010000066.1:0-9252 GCF_054589115.1 Cupriavidus sp. 8B
ATTGCATCGTCCACCACGATACCGATCGCGAGCACGAGACCGAATAAGGAAAGCGCGTTAATCGAGAAGCCGAACAGATGCATCAACCCGAACGTTTACAGACAGCTGGAGATCGTTGCCAGCGGTCGATGGCGATGCGCCGATCACGCCGGCGGCTACCTGTACGTTCTGTTCTCGAATGGCCTTGACGACGTCGCTTGCCGTGAGTCCCCGCTCAGCGGTCTTGGCCGGATCGAGCCAGACGCGCATGGAATAGTCGCCTGAGCCCAGCAGCAGCACTTGGCCAACGCCGGGTATCCGTGCAAGCCTGTCCTTGACATTGATTGGCGCGTAATTGCGTAGATATGTCGTGTCGTATCGGTTGTTTGGCGACACCAGATGGATGACCACAGTCAGGTCCGAGGCGCTCTTGACGGTCGTAACACCGAGTCGGCGGACATCTTCGGGCAGGCGTGGCTCGGCCTGTGCTACTCGATTCTGGACAAGCTCTTGTGCTTTGTCTGGGTCCTTGCCCAGTTTGAATGTGACGGTCAATGTCAATTGGCCGTCGCTATTCGACTGCGAGGACATGTAGAGCATGTCCTCGACACCGTTGATCTGCTCTTCCAGCGGCGTCGCCACCGTCTCGGCGATGACCTTCGGATTGGCCCCTGGGAACAGCGCCTTGACAACCACCGCCGGCGGCATCACCTCTGGATATTCCGACACAAGAAACCGGAAGATGGCGATCGCACCGATTAGAAAGATCAGCGCGGAAAGCACGCAAAGGCTGTGGGCGTGCTCAGCAAGGATCGAGATAGTCTGCTGGCGTTCTACGACTTCCCAGCCGAGCACTGGCACAGGACAACGAGACATGAGTGGGGAGTGGCCAAAAGCGGGGGGGGCAAATCTGTCAGGAAGAGAGAGTATTGGCTCTTGACACCATCGGAGAACCTTCATGCGCATCTCGATCCAGGCATGCATTGAAGGGGAGGGAACGCAGCTGTACGGCTTTCGGCAAGGCCAGGCTGCGAAGTCCGCGGTTTTACTCATACTGCAGCGCATGCGGTTTCTGCTCGAGCGACAAGGGCACGCTTTCGCCGCTGGCGCAGGCGTTGCAGCAACGCGTACATCCCCAGTGGAGCTGGCTCCAGTGTCGGAACGCCAGCGTCATGTCATATCGCTTGGCGCAGATCTTTCTGCGCGATGCGTTTCCGCGCGGGCGGCAACTTCCGAGTTCGAGCGTCAAAGAGAATGTGAGGAGCGTGGGGCAACGCCTGGAGCAGGAAGCGCAGTGCGCGGCGATGGTGGCTGCAGTGGGTACCGCGCCTTCTTGGCGACCGCGTCTGAGCGGTCCACTGGCTGCGCTGCAGATCGATGCGGCCTACATCAAGGCGCCGCGTCAGCTCGACGGGACGCGATGGATTCCAGTCGTCGCATCCAAGCCAATTCGACCCGAGACGCCTCATACCCAGGCGCATGCCTATGCAACTGGGCATGCGATTTGAGCACCTCTTGATGTCGCTCCCAGGCTTGCGCGGCATCGGTGCGTACTCGACGAGGATGGGCGACTCTGCGTAGCAGCAGTCCTCCCATTGCGATATAGACCATGGCCTCGGACTCATCAGGACGCAGCTTGTAGTCCCTGACAAGGCGATGCCGGCGAATCCTTGAGTCTTCAAACAAGGCTCTTAAGGAAGCGGCTTCTTGGAAAAAGCTTGGACAGCGCCACTTCTGCTGGTATTGACGAAGTGTTGGGAAGAATCTATTGTTGGTACAGACATCCCGTTTTGAACGGGTCGAAACGCTTTCGGCACGGCGCGTGGCCGATTACTCACTCCTTGGCTCTCCCTGATCAATCGTTTTAGGAAGAGATAGTTTCTCCCCTCGCTTTGGGGATCACGATATCCCGGAAGGCGTTTCGGCCAAATGGGAAGGACTTGTCCTTTGTGCTGCGGGAGTGTGACATGCGATGCCGGCCGGTAGTGTGTACGTGGATCCCGCTGCTTCTGTTGGGATGTGCGCTTTCCTCGTGCTCCCGGCAAGCGGGTCCACCTCCGGCGCCGCCTGCACCCAAGGTCTCTGTCGCGCAGCCGATCGGGCGGACGGTGGTTGACTTCGATGAGTTCAACGGCCGTGTGGACGCGGTAGAAACGGTCCAGCTACGGGCCCGCGTGTCCGGCTACCTGCAGAAAGTCAATTTCCACGAAGGCGAGATCGTCAAGCAGGGCGATGTGCTGGTCACGCTGGATCGCGAGCCGTTCGGCGTGGAGATGGAACGCCTGGCCGCGGAAGTACGCCGCGCGACTTCGGCCCTTGCGCTGGCGCGCAACAACCAGGAGCGCGGCGAGCGGCTCGTGGCCACCAACGCCATCTCGCAGGAAGAATTCGACACCATCAGCAAGCAAAGGGACCAGAGCGAGGCCAACCTCGCCGCCGCCCGGGCGAGCCTGCGCTCGGCCCAGCTCAACTACGAGTACACCCAGGTGCGCGCGCCAATCACGGGCCGCGTGGGCCGGGCGCTGGTCACGCAGGGCAACCTGATCACCGGCGGCCTAGCCAATGGCACCCTGCTGACCACGATCGTCAGCCAGGACCCCATCTACGTTCTATTCGATGCCGACGAGAACGCCTTCCTGCGCTATGAAAAGCTCGCGGTGGCAGGCACGCGTACGAGCGGTCGGGAGGACAAGAAGAAGGTGCTGCTTGCGCTCGGCGACGAGACTGAGTTCACGCGTGAAGGCGTCATGGATTTTGTCGATAACCGTATCGACCCGGGCACGGGCACCATCAAGGCGCGCGGCGTATTCGAGAACAAGGCGGGCCGCATTCTCACGCCGGGCATGTTCGCCCGCATCAGGCTGCCGGGCAGCGGCGAGTACGCCGCGCTGCTGATCGAGGACCGCGCGGTGATGACCGACCTGGGGCGCCGTATCGTCTTCACAGTCGATGCCAGCAATACCGTGGTGGTGAAACCGGTAGAGATCGGGCCGATGAACCAGGGCCTGCGCATTGTCCGCTCGGGCCTGGGCAAGGACGACCTGGTCATCGTGGATGGCCTGCAGCGTGCCAGGCCAGGCGTCAAGGTGACCCCGACCAAGGGCGCCATGCAACCGCTCAAGCTGGTCGTTGCCCAGCCGGGCCCCGGTGACCAGGCCAAATAGGGGAGGCCATGCGCTTCGGCCATTTCTTCATCGATCGGCCCGTGTTTGCCTGGGTCATCGCGATCATGACGGTGGTGGTCGGGATCGTGGCGATGCTGCGCCTGCCAATCACGCAGTATCCCGACATTGCGCCGCCGACGGTCAGCATTACCACGTCCTATCCCGGTGCCAATGCCTCGGTTGTCGCGGAGACCGTGGCGCAGCCGATCGAGGAGCAGGTCAACGGCGTGGAAGACATGCTGTACATGTCCTCGACGGCCACCAACAGCGGCGGCCTGACCATCACGGTGACTTTCCGCTCCGGTACCGACGTGGACCGTGCGCAGGTGCTGGTGCAGAACCGCGTCGCGCTGGCGCAGCCGCGGCTGCCGCCGGAAGTGGTGCGCCAGGGCATCGACGTGCGCAAGCGCTCGCCGGACCTTGCCACCGTGTTCTTCCTCTATTCGCCGAAGGGTACGTACGACGTTGCCTACCTCAGCAACTATGCGCTGCTGCAGATCCGCGACGAACTGGCGCGGATACGGGGCGTGGGCGATGTGCAGTTGTTTGGCGCGCGGGAGTACTCCATCCGCGTGTGGCTCGATCCGGCCAAGGTCTCCGCGCGGGACCTGACGCCCTCCGACGTGGCCACCGCCATCCGCGAGCAAAACGTGCAGGTAGCGGCGGGCCGGCTCGGCCAGGCGCCGAAGGCCAGGGCCGACAACAGCTTCGAGCTGGTGCTGACGGTGGAGGGCCGCCTCACCGATGCCACGGAGTTCGCCGACATCGTGCTCAAGACCGGCGCCGACGGGCAGGTGGTGCGGCTGCGCGATGTCGCGCGCGTGGAGCTGGGGGCCAGGGACTACGGCCGGTTCTCGCTGTTCTCCGGCAAGAACGCCATCGCCATTCCAACCTACTTCACCCCGGGCGCCAATGCGCTCGAGACGCACAAGGCGATGATCGCCAAGATGGAATCGCTCAAGGCCGCCTTCCCAAACGATATTGCCTACGACGTCTACGATACGATTCCTTTTATCGAGCAATCCATCGAGGCCGTGATCCACACCCTGCTGGAAGCCATCGTGCTGGTGGTCCTAGTGGTGGTGGTGTTCCTGCAAACCTGGCGGGCCTCTCTGATCCCGCTGCTGGCCGTGCCGGTATCGTTGGTCGGCACGTTCGCCGCGATGGCCGCGTTCGGCTTCGGTCTTAACAGCCTCACGCTGTTCGGCCTGGTGCTGGCGATCGGCATCGTGGTGGACGATTCCATCGTGGTGGTGGAGAACATGGAGCGGCACCTGGCGGAGGGCATGGATGCCAAGCAAGCCGCTTACCGGACGGTTGACGAAGTCGGCGTGGCGGTCATCGGCATTGCCGTGGTGCTCACCGCCGTGTTCGTGCCGTCGGCTTTCATCACCGGCATCAGCGGCGAGTTCTACCGGCAGTTCGCCATCACGCTGGCGGTCGCCGAGCTGATTTCCGCCTTTAATTCGCTGACCCTGGCACCGGCCCTGGGAGCCATGCTGCTGCGCCCGCACGGCGCCAAGAAAGACTTCGTCCAGCGCGGCATCGACGGCGCGTTCGGCTGGTTCTTCACCCGCTTCAACAAAGTCTTTGACAAGGCGGGCAACGGTTACGGCAGCCTTTCCGGCAAGCTGATCCGCATGCCGCTGTTGATCGCCGTGTTGTATCTGGGGCTGGTGGCGCTGACCGCGCTTGGCTTTAAATCCGTGCCCAACGGCTTCGTGCCGACGCAGGATAAGGGCTACTTCGTCGTCGCGGTCAAGCTGCCGGACGGCGCGTCGCTGGACCGTACATCGGTACTGATGCGCCAGGCATCCGACGCGCTGCTGAAGATTCCGGGCGTGATCAAGGTGCCCATGTTTGCCGGCGTGGACATCTTCAACGGGTTCAGCGATTCGAGCAGCGCCGGGGTGCTGTTCCCGATCCTGGGCGAGTTCGAGAACCGCGCGGGCAAGGCCCAGTCCGCCGATGCCATCCGCGCCGACGCAATGCGCACGCTGTCCACAATTACCGGCGCCTTTATCGCGGCCTTCCCGCCGCCGCCGGTGAGCGGCATCGGCAATGTCGGCGGCCTCAAGCTGCAGGTGCAAGACCGCGGCGCGGAGGGCCTGCAGGCGCTGCAGAAGGCCACCGACGGGCTGATCGGCAAGGTCGCCACCGAGCCGGGGTTCGCGGGGGCCTTCACCACCTTCCGCAACAGCGTGCCCACCATTCGCCTGGACGTGGACCGCACGAAGGCAAAGTCCCAGGACGTGCCGCTCGCCAATGTCTTCGACTCGCTGCAGGCCTACCTGGGCTCGCTTTACGTCAATGATTTCACGCGGTTCGGCCGCAACTACCGGGTCTACCTCCAGGCCGACGCCGAATACCGCATGGAGCCCGAGCAGGTGGGCCAGCTCCGTACCCGCAATATGCGCGGCGACATGCTACCGCTGAGCACGCTGGTGACGGCGCGCGTGGACAGCGGACCCGAGGTGGTGAACCACTACAACATGTACACCTCTGCCGATATCAACGCGGTGACGCTGCCGACGACCTCCAGCGGCCAGGGCATTGCCGCGATCGAGCGGCTGGCCAAGGAAAACCTGCCCGCCGGGTTTTCCATCGAATGGACCGAGCTGGCCCTGCAGGAAAAACTGGCCGGCAACAGCGCGCTGTTCATCTTTCCGCTAAGCGTGCTGATCGTCTACCTTGCGCTCGCGGCCTTGTATGAAAGCTGGGCGATTCCGGTTGCCATCGTGCTGGTCGCGCCGCTGTCGCTGCTGGCGTCGATCGGCGCGGTGTGGCTTGCGGGCGGAGACAACAATATCTTCACGCAGATCGGTTTCCTGGTGCTGCTCGCGCTGGGCGCCAAGAATGCAATCCTCATCGTGGAATTCGCCCGCCAGCTCGAGGAGGACGGCACGGCCACGTTCGAGGCTGCCGTGGAGGCGGCCAAGCTGCGGCTAAGGCCGATCCTGATGACTTCCTTTGCGTTTATCTTTGGCGTGCTGCCACTGGTAACGTCCAAAGGCGCCGGAGCAGAGATGCGCAAGGCGCTCGGCATCGGGGTGTTCGGGGGGATGATCGGGGTGACCATATTCAGCCTGGTGCTGACACCGGTGGTGTATGTGGCGATACGACGGCTATCGGCTCGCCGCAGCAAGCCTTCGGCGCCAACCGTTCCTGCTGCGCCAGCGGAGGAGGGTGGTCATGGCTAGCGCGCGACGCACGGGTTGCGCATTGGCGCTGGCCAGCGCGCTGGTGTCGGCCCTGCCCGGCTGCGCCGTCGGCCCGGATTACAAGCAGCCGGACACGCCATTGCCCGAGCTGTTGATCAGCGCGCCAGATGCATCGGTGGCCGGACAGCCCGAGGTCCGCTGGTGGGATAGCCTCGGCGACCCCACGCTGACCCGCCTGATCGAGCAAGCCGTGCGCAGGAGCCCTTCGATCAGGATTGCGCAAGCGCGTATCGACGAGGCACGGGCCAACTACCGGATCTTCTTCTACGATTATTTCCCGCATGGCCAGGTGGAGGCTTCGTTCGAACGACAGGAGCAGTCGACGGCCACGCTGTCGCCGGGGCAGCCGCGGATCGGCAATTTCTATTCGGTTGCCGCCACCGCCAACTGGGAAATCGACGTGGTCGGACGTACCCGCCGCTCGGTGGAAGGGGCAGCGGCGCGCGTGCAAGCGAGCGAGGCCAGCCTGCACGATGTCCAGGTTTCCCTCATCGCGGAGGTAGCTAGGAGCTACGTGACGCTGCGCGGCTCGCAGCGGCGCTTCCTGCTAGCGGTGCAGAACGCGCAGACCCAGAGGGAGACGCTGCAGCTCACCCAGAACCGCCTGGAGGCCGGGCGCGGGAATGCGCTGGACGTGGCGCGCGCGCAGTCCCAGTTCGACTTCACCATGGCTTCGGTGCCGCTGCTTGAGATTCTAATCGAGCAGTCCCGCAACCGCCTGGCCGTGCTGACCGACCGCTTTCCCGAGGAGCGCGACGAGACGCTGCTGGCAACGGCGCCGATCCCCGAGACGCCGCCCACATTGAATATCCCGCCACCCCGGGATCTGCTGCGGCGCCGTCCCGACGTACGTGTCGCGGAACGGACGCTGGCGGCATTTACCGCCGATATCGGCGTGGCAACCGCCGATCTCTATCCGCAGATATCGGTGTCGGCGCTGGCGGGCTATGTATCTCCGGTTTTCTCGGGCATCGGGCAGTCGCGCTATGACACCTTCACGATCGTGCCGGGTATTCGCTGGGCCTTGTTCGACCTGCATACCGTGCGCGCACGCATCCAGGCGTCGGACGCCCGGCAGCGGGGCGCCCTGGCGAGCTTCGAGCGAATCGTGCTCGGCGCGCTCGAAGATGCCGAGAATTCGCTATACGGCTACGGCAGGCAACTGGCGCGGCGGCGCTCGCTGGAATCCAACGCGCAGGCGGCGGATCGCGCCGCGGTGCTGGCGCGCCAGCGCTATCGGGACGGCGCGGCCAGCTTCCTGGACGTGCTGGATTCCGAGCGGTCCCTGCTGACCGCGCAGGACCAGCTGGCGCAGACGCAGCAGGACACGGCGCTGGCGCTGGTGGCGGTGTTCACGTCGTTCGGCGGCGGGTGGGAAGCCTTCGAGGTGGGAAAGGATGGCGTGTCAGATTCAAGCACTGCATTACCGCACCAGCCGTCAGAGACGGCGCCAGGCTCGGAGGGCAAGCCGAGCTTCGCGCGCTGAATTTATTCCTGCAGACTGCATCCGGGTTGGGCTAGCACTCGCGCTACCAGCGAATCTGCTGGCTTCTGATCCATTGTTCGCTGCATGCCGATCCAGATCGTTTTGGCGCCGGATTCGCCATCACTCTTGCGCCCAAGGAATCCGCCCAGAGAGGCCACCAGGCGAATCATCTGATTGAGCGTAACTGGTGTCTTTGCTGGTGCGAAACTGGGCCATCGAGGACGCGCCTCCGTTGCTTTCCGTTTGTGTCATTAGATGACGCTACTTGCTCGCTCGTTCCGGGCGCGCAAAAGCTGGAATCAGAGTGGCTGACCGGAAGGGCTGCGGCACGGCCCCGCTGGTTGGAACAGTTACTGTTTGTGACGAATTGAGGTCAACTGCGCGGCCGCCTATGCCGCTCTAGGAATATGCGCGTCACGGTGAACCGTGCAGCAGTGATTGTTCTCTCCAAGAGTTATCGCCATGAAAAGGGTTATTTGTTGCACTCGCCTCTGCTGCATTCATGACTACCACTTTTGCGCAAACTGCCTCGCCGGCCTCTGCGACGAATCCGCAAACCGAAGCCATGAAGAACCAGGCGAAGGCCAACAAGGATAAGAGCGTTGCACAGGCGAAAGCCGACAAGAAAAGGACCGAAGCGCAGCATGTGGCCAAGGCTCAAGCGAGCGCCAACAAGGAAAAGGTAGAGGCACAGGGTGACGCCAGCAAGGCTGCCGCTGACGCTCAGGTAGACAAAGCGAAGGCGATGTCTACAAATGGCACCAACGATAAGTCGACCAAGGCGCAAGTCCAAGCCAACAAGCACAAGCAAGTCGCGCAGGCTAAGGCTAACAAAAAGAAGGTAGAGGCCACGAACGAAGCTGCTAAGGCGCAGGCCACGGCGAACAAGACTAAGGTGGAAGCACAATCCGAGGCGGACAAGGCTGCTGCGGGTGCCAACGTCGATAAGGCTAAGAAGCAGTAATTCGGGTCTCACCGTGGGCCATAGAGGATGCCTCACGGGAAAGTAAGGGTCTTCGCAATGGAACTAGGGAAGTGCTGATCAATGAGGGTTGCGCTTGATGTTGCACAAGCCAGTGACTTCGGTTTTCGCAATGCTGGAGAAATAGATCGATTCAAGCCGGTTTTTCTCTCATTTCGCGCCTTTCCCGGCGCGCTTTGCGCACTCAGGACGGACTGCTCCCCTGCAACGCCAACAACGGCTTTTTTGCCAGCACCAGATTCGCCAGACCAAACAAGCTGAACAACTGCGCTGTGTTCTTCAACAGGCCTTTGTAGCGAACCTTGCGGTGACCAAATAGATTCTGGATCGTCGGCGGAATCTGTGGGTGAATTAGTGTGCGCGGCTAGCCAAGTGACACTCGATTCAGATACTGATAGAGCTTGCGACATGTTGCATCAA
>NZ_BAAILO010000067.1:0-261 GCF_054589115.1 Cupriavidus sp. 8B
ACCGGCTCGTTCGCTTCGGATTCGACCTGCTCGACCATCTTGCGCGCGAGAACGGGTGTGAGATCATCGTGGTTAATCAGGAATCGCTGTCGCCAGAGCAGGAAATGGTTGAGGACCTGCTTGCCATCATCCATACGTTCTCATGCCGCCTGTACGGCATGCGCGAGTACAAAAAGCAGATCAAGGAAGACTATCCGGGTAGCAAGGTACCGAAGGAAATTCTGGAATGACAACCGTCACCCGCACGCTCTATGGGACGTC